>JAKRSG010000084.1 GCA_022402405.1 Bacteroidia bacterium
GTTCAAAATTGCATTTACCTGCTCAATGTTTACCACCAAGAATTTACCAAACATGGCAATAAAATGCTAGCCATTTTACGACTAATTTCTAAGAATGGCTTAGCGCTGCTGCTTACTAATGCCACTACTGCCGTGGGCTTTGTGGTGTTTAGCTTCTCTGGTAGCGCCATGTTAGACCAGTTTTCGGTCATTTCGGGTATTGTAATTATTATCGTTTATTTGGTTTCGTTGGTATTTATTCCAATAGTATACAGTTACCTGCCGCCACCAAAGCCAAAACATACTAAACATCTAAATAATAAAGGACTAAACTCTATTTTAAATAAGTGTTATTATTTGGTTCACCACAAACGACCTTATATTTATGCCATAACCATGCTCCTATTGATCATTTCAATTTTTGGCGCAACCAAGGTAAAAAACATGGGGTATGTGGTAGACGATTTGCCTGCCGACGACCCTGTTTTTATGGATTTAAAGTTTTTTGAAAAACAACTTAAGGGCGTTTTACCTTTCGAAATAAAAATAGATACTAAGAGAAAAGATGGTATAAAAGACTATGCCACGCTGCAAAAAATAAATCGTTTGCAAAAAGAATTAGTACAATTTCCGGAGCTCTCAAAACCTACCTCGGTGGTAGATTTTATTAAGTTTGCTAATCAGGGAATGCACCAAGGCGACGAGCGTTATTATATTGTACCGAGCGTGGTAGATATCTCCGAAATGGTAAATTACCTGCCTAAAGGCGATGGCAAAAATAATTTGCTAAGCTCCATGATTGATAAAGATTTTAGAACGGCCAGAGTAAGCGTGCAAATGGCAGACATTGGCTCGGTAGAAATGAAAAGGCTTACCAAGCAAGTGCAAGAAAAGCTAGATTCTATCTTCCCGCCAGAGCAATTTGATGTAAAGATTACAGGCACCAGCGCCATATTTTTAAAAGGAAACGATTACCTCATAGAAAATTTGTTACAAAGCATGTTTATGGCATTGCTCATAATTTCTGTGATGATGGCCTTTTTGTTTTTTAGCTGGAAAATGGTGCTCATTTCGCTAGTGCCTAATATTATTCCGCTTATCATGACGTTCGGTATCATGGGCTTTTTTGATATTCGCTTAAAACCTTCTACCATCATTATTTTTAGCATTGCATATGGCATTGTAGTTGATTTTACCATTCATTATTTGGCCAAATATCGTCATTCCCTAAAAAAACATAATTGGGATATGAAACAAGCCATTCCAGAAAGTTTGTTAGAGGCGGGTCCGAGCATTATTTACACGGCCTTAGCCTTGTTTGGAGGCTTTATTATTTTTGCCGCCTCCAACTTTGGTGGCACTGTTGCATTAGGTATTTTAACCTCTATCTCCCTCGTATTTGGTATGTTTATGAACCTACTCTTGCTGCCTTCTTTACTTTTATCGCTCGAGAAAAACATCAACAACAAAAAAGAATTGGGCAAAACCCTAGTAGAAATAGACCCAGAAGACATGGAAGAAGAAGATTCTTAACCCCTATTCTAATCTATTTTCAATTCTCAAACTCATTCCCTATTTTCGCCCACTTTTTAGATTCAGACTAGTTTGGTCTGAACCAAATTGTTGTAGCGATGAGTAAGTACAAAGAATATAAAAAACTAGATTTTCCGGCTTTTGAAGAAGCTGTTTTAGCAAGCTGGAAAAAACACAAGGTATTCGAAGAAAGCGTTAGCGCCAGAGAAGGCGCTCCTTCTTATGTTTTTTATGAAGGTCCGCCAAGCGCCAACGGTTTACCTGGCATTCACCACGTGATGGCACGTGCCGTTAAAGATATTTTTTGTAGATACAATACCCTCAAAGGATTTCAAGTAAAACGCAAAGCAGGCTGGGATACACACGGCTTGCCAGTTGAACTACAGGTTGAAAAAACACTTGGCATAACCAAAGAAGATATTGGCAAAAAAATTAGCGTTGCCGAATACAACGAAGCCTGCAAAAAAGACGTAATGAAATACACTGATATCTGGGATAAACTTACAGATAGAATGGGATATTGGGTAGACTTAAACAACCCTTACGTTACCTACGAAACCACCTACATAGAAAGTCTTTGGAACATTTTAAAGAAACTTTATAGCAAAGGATACTTATACAAAGGCTACACCATACAACCATACTCACCCGCTGCTGGCACCGGTTTAAGTAGTCACGAGCTGAACCAACCCGGCACATACAAAGACGTAAAAGACAATACGCTTGTGGCACAATTTGAGTGCGAAAACCCAGCATTTTTTGGAGCAGAAAACGAGAAAGTATACTTCTTGGCATGGACAACCACTCCTTGGACATTGCCTTCTAACACAGCTTTGGCGGTAGGCGAGAAAATTGATTATGTGTTGGTTCAGACATATAACCCTTATACATTTTTACCTGTATATGTGGTGTTGGCAAAAGACTTGTGTGGAAAATATTTCCCAGAAGCCAACGCGGGTTTAGAGTTGAGTGAGTACAAAGCTGGCGACAAAAAAATTCCGTTTAAGTTACTTAAAGAGTACAAAGGAAAAGAGCTTTGCGGATTAAGATACCATCAATTATTGCCTTTTGTGCAGCCAGATAATGGCGATGCCTTTAGAGTAATTGCAGGCGATTTTGTAACTACTTCAGACGGTACAGGTATTGTGCATATTGCACCTAGTTTTGGTGCCGACGATTATAGGGTGGCTAAACAAAACGGCATTGGTTCTTTAACTTTGGTGGATAAGCGCGGAAAGTTTGTGGAAGAAGTGAAAGACGCCGTGTTTCCGTTAAATGGAAGATTTA
>JAKRSG010000085.1 GCA_022402405.1 Bacteroidia bacterium
TGTTAGCCATGCCGTATAATCTAATGGGAAGGTCGTTGCTGGTTTGTCCGTGTGGCTGAACCAAAGTTACGTGGGCGTAAACATTTGGTTGCATGTCTTTGCTAATTGGGAACTCAAACGAACTTTGATAGCCATTAGATGGTATCCAATAGGTTTTTATAATTTCACTTCCGTTTTCTATGCTTAAAAGGGCTCTTCCAGCCAAAGGTGTAGGGAAGTTTATAGTAGCTTTTTCTCCTACCACATAACTGGCTTTGTTTAATTGAATACTCAAAATATTAGCACTCGAATTTGCTTCTTTCTGAGCTCTGCCAGCCCAACCTGGCCAATCCATGTAAAAAGCTTTGCCAGTGCTATGGCCTCCTTCATCGGTTACTAATATTAAATATCTTCCCCAATCAGGGTAATTTACTCTTATATTAAACTTGCCAATTCCATTTACAATCTCAATTTCCTCATCCATTAAGCTATTGTATTCTTCTGCATTGGCATAGTTGCTTAAGTCGTCTTCGCTGCGGTCCCACCACCAACGCCATTGTATTTTAAATAGCTGTGCTCGGCCTTTTCGAACTCCTTTTTTTAGGTTGCCATTAGCATCTAAGCATACCACCTGCACTTTGTGATTGGTATCAGTAAGTAGCATCCCCCTGGCAACATCACCTTTAGGTAATTTAATTCCTACGTATGAAGTATAGGCATGAAACGGAATTTGGAATCTATCGGTACTAAATGCGCCTCCAGGTTCAAATACTTTAGTAGTAAAGTTTGCCTGAAGCATTCCTGCTGCATCTCCTTGAAGTTCCATCTTAACAGGAAATTCGGCTTCTCCATTTTCATTTAATTTTTCTTCAAATAGGGTAGTAGACTCGGTAGAGAATTTTTTACTAGGATTATCAAATACGAAATCTGTATATCTTTTAAACTGTGTTACAATTGGGTTCAGGCTAATATCTACTTTAGCTTTTAAACCTCCTGCATTTGCGCCATGTAGCCACCTCGATTTAAGTTTAACTTTCCATTCTTCATTATTTACCAAACTGTTTCCAGGGAAATTGAGTTCAATTTTTAATCGGTTTGGCATTACTGTTTCTACACGAATGTTTTTTGTAAAACTGTTTGAACCAACTTTTACTTTGGCAGTCCAGGTTCCAGTTGGGGCTTCTACATCTGTTGCAGTTCTAAAATCATAAAAAGGATAATGCTTCCCATTGCTAACAAGTCTTTTGTATAATGTTCCTAATGGATTGTAAAGTTCCATGGTAACAGGATGGTCTTTGGGTAATGCATTTAATTTGTCTTCTAATATAAATTGAAGGTAAATTGAGTCGCCCGGACGCCAAACCCCGCGCTCTCCGTATATAAATCCCTTTAGACCTTTTTCTACCGTTTCTCCTGATACGTCGAACTGACTAACACTTAACGAGGATCCATCATCTAGTTTAAGATAGGTTTTTTGGGATCCATTTTTGGCAATGGCTAAATAGGGTTTTCTATTGAACATGAGTTTCAAAATACCTTCATCATTTGTATTGCCGCTGCCAATAATTTGCTGTTGGTAATCTAATAAATCTATGCTAATCCCTGCTAATGGATTAGTGCTAATAAGATGTGTGGCAAAAAATGTAATTTCGTTCTTGCTGCCTTTTTTAGCTACTAAACCAATATCAGTAGTCATGATATTTCTTTGTGCAACTTTATCTTGTGTGTAATAGCTGTTATGACAAGGATTATTTCGTTCATTCCAATTATATCCGTTCCAATCGTATTCTTCTTCGGCTGCATCCCATAAACTTTGATCGGCCTTTACTTCTTCTTCATCCCAATTTTCGGTATTGAGCTTTTCCATCTCAGAAACACTTTGGTCTAAACTAGTATCTATACCATCGCATCTATATAAAGAATAAGCTCTTTTAAATGATAGCTTAATTTGATACAATGCTCCAGGCTCTTGTTTAATAAGCTTATCTAAATCTATGCTAAACGTATTGGTTTTTCGAAGATCGATTAGTTTATCTTCGTTTAACTTAATTGCCTTTTTTAACATGGGTCTTCCCACTCGTTTTAACTCATTGTTTCCATCCAAGTTGTTAACTTGCAAAAACTGACTAATATTATTCTCAAATACTTTTATAATAGTAACATCTACGGTATGCAAACTCGTGGCTTCGAAGGGGATTTTAATTTGGTTACTGCTGGGTATTATTACTCCATTGCCAATAAATTTAACCGATGGTGCATGGTCTTCAAAGTCGATTGAAAACGAAATATCTGAGCTAAGTTTTTTACCTAGCGTGTTTTGTATCCCAGCGTGTGTTACCATTTGGTATGAACCAATTAAATTTTGATCAGGATAACATTTTACTGTTTGACCATCTATGATAAATTTTAAGTTTACTCCGTTTATGGTAATCAAGCCGTTTAGGTCTTGGTTCTGCAAAAGTGGATCAGAGAATTGAACCGAAATATAGGAGCTCCCATCATTCATAACCTGTGCCCCAAGAGCGGTAAATACTCCAAGAGGAGGAATGATTAATTTATGTTCACCCTTGTTCTCAACCCCAATCGGCGCACCATCCCAAGACACTAACACCACATTATCTCCCCCTCTTTCTCTTTCTCCTTCTCCTTCTCTTTCTTCCCCTCTTTCTCCCTCTCTTCTCACTATACTATCTGCATAAAACCTATGGCTTCTTCTATCTGCTGCATGTTCCCATTTTACAGGGTAGTTTCTGCCATCCTGACTCACCTGAACCATTTTTTCAATTAATTTTTCGTCCTCTACATCGGC
>JAKRSG010000086.1 GCA_022402405.1 Bacteroidia bacterium
GTGAGGTTAAACGTTCGTAATATTATATCTGATTCTACTGAATATTATTTTTCAGATAACCGATATTCTCTATTGTTTTTCTCTGACGGAAAGGTTGATAGCTTAATAAGTTCTATACTCAATAATTTTTTTTATGTTAGAAACTTAGATAAGCGATATAAGTATACTGATTTCTATGGAAATCCTATGCCAGTTGATTTATCAATAGACACGCTGATTGATACAAAGGAAGCCTTTATAGCTAATGGATTCATAAGTTGGCATATTATAGATGATGTATTAGTTCTAAGATGGATTCCAAGTACTCAAGATCCTTATTCTGCTTGTATTAAAGAGTTGTTTGTAAGTTTAGTAACAAAAACAAAACTCAGCCCATTTGAAGAAATACTTACTGATACATTAGTAAGTTTAAGATTTGATAGTATAATTAACAAAAAAATGAGTTCGATTTATAACAACAACAATCGAAACTTGTCAGGACTTTCGGAAATAGGTAAACTTAAGTTTTATGAGATGCTTACCCAAAACTGCTACTTCGAATCGATTCTTGGTATTGAAAGTACTTACATTGTTAAAGTGCCAATCGTCTATTTAGCAGTTGGCAATAATGACTTAGCTTTAGGCAGCACATCAGGCGTTTATAACCATGGTTTTCAAAGTATTGTTGACCCCTTTCTTGTAAAAGTAAAGGTAGAGTGTTTTTCAGTTAATTTAAAGGATATAACATTTGATTTAGAATCAATTATAAAAAAGTATCGTTATGTATTTTTTTAACTTCAAAAGTTTGTTTTTTTTCTCATTTATAACTTTCGGCTTTCATCATTTTAACGCCAAGGGGAATAGCTTATATGAGCTTAAACTACATGGAAAATCTGTCAAATCAAATGTGAGTGTCCCCGATAGTTCTATAATCAATTATGATTTTAATAGTTATTTCAGACTATATAAAAATGGTGAAATTGACACCTTGTTTAATCAAGTATTAGATTCATTCTTTCTTTTTAGTACTATAACCTATGAATTCCAACAAGTACCTATTGGGCAATTAGATGCTTGGAGAAATTATAAAGTTCAAAGAATTAAAAAGTTGTATAGTTCACTTATCGGTAATAATAATTCGGAAGTTATTGTTGACATTATGATTAATATGCCTTTTTCTATGGATATTGAAAATGTAAACAAATTTAATTCAGAATATTGGGGAATGGATTCATGTGCTTATTTAATAGAAAATGACGTTTTGATACTAACTGTTTATTCTAGTGATGATAGTGGTTTATTGAGATACCCTGCCAAACAATTAATATTAGATTTAAAATCGCATAAACGAATAGATAACATAAGTGCGATGATTAAAGCGAAGTATTTGAATGACTTTAATGAAACAGTCAATAAGCAATTAACATTACAGTTGTATCAACATTCTGACTCATTTAATGTCCAGAACTTAACGATTTTAATTAATCATGTTAACCTTGAACAACTTTTAAATAATTCAATCATTAACCCAAATACTGGAAACTTAGATATATATATTTTATGTAGCAAACAAAATACTGCAATTACAAACGATGATGCATTTTTAGGAAAATTATTTAACGGAAATTTGAAGTTTAGTGATCAGTATCAAAGCACATCCAACTTTAATTTAAGTTTATTAAAAGTACGTATTCTGCTAAGAGGTGTTATTATTCAATCTACAATTATTAAAAAGAAATATCATCCTGTTTTAGGGGTAAAATAAATTTAACTAACCATACATACCAACCATAAACCATCCATATCCTCACTCCTACCCTTTAGTGAGTTGCCTCAAATACCTGGGTTAACGGGTAATTTACTAAGCCGCTTATCTATAAATTTCGTTTTATAGTTCACTAATTTGCCATAATAATGCAGATACGATTGTTGATATTCTCATTAGTAACCCTTTCTCAGCAGGGCATGAAAATGTAAACAAGTTACAAACTGAATACTGGGGAATGGATTCGTGTACTTATTTCTTAGAAAATGACCTCATGATTCTTACTGTATATTCTAATGATAATAGCGGATTATTAAGATACCCTGCCAAACAATTAACATTAGATTTAAAATCACATAAGAGAATAAATAACTTAAGCACTATGATTAAATCAAAATATTTGAGGAAATTCATTGAAGTAGTAAACAAGCATTTAATCTTGCGATGCGATAAAATTTCTAATCAACCAATGACAACAACGTAACGATTTTAATCCAACAGATTAGCCTAGAACAACTTTTAAATAGCTCCATAATAATTAGCAACAAGAAATGTTTAGAATTGTATACATTAACAAGCAGACAAAACGAGATGAATACCTTTGATGAAGTATTTTTAGTGAGATCATTAAATAGAAATCTTAACTTTAGCGATCAATATAATAGCACTTCCAACTTCAATATTCGTTTGGAAAAAGTGTGTATCTCCTTCAAAGATCTTAGACTAAAATCTTCAATCTTAAACAAAAAATATTGCCCTATTTTAGGAATAAAATAAATTAGGCGTATTATCCGTCCAATTTACGAAGTAACTTGCGCAAAAGGCGAGTCTCAAATAATAAAGGAATTGATGTATCCAAATTTACAATAAATGGGCGGGCACACAAACTTTATCTAAATTCAACTGATTAATAGGTATTAATTAACACCCCAAAATAATGGTACTTTAGAACCAAAATTTATGCATGTATTATTCCAATGATTATGTTATTCAGGTGTTTAAAGAATAGTACTAAATAAGTCTATTTAAAGCATGAAATAGAAATTAGGCAGATTCGTTATTTTCGTATTGAAACAAATTTAGTTAA
>JAKRSG010000087.1 GCA_022402405.1 Bacteroidia bacterium
AAACCCTATCATACGAAAAAGGCCGCGTTATATTAGCCCTGAAAGGGTGTGATTTTCTGCTTCTACCGAGATAAGTATCGTGTTTTCGATGGGTTACACCCACCGCTTCGAATTCGATGGACTACACCCATCTTTAGTGGATAACGCCCTTTCAGGGCTATGTTTTGTTAATCGAATTTGTATATGCATGATATGCTTTGAAAAAAGATAATCATATTCTAGAAGTTTTAGGTTTATTGTAAAAGGGTAAATGAAAGTAAGAGTCTATCCTGCGATAAGGTTACGACACATATGTTGTTGTTAATCTTTTTGACACATTTAAATATGAATACCAAAGTAGAACAAAGATGATATTGCTCCACTTACAAAGTCTGGAATCATGGTTTGGGTAAACTCAGTTGTAATCCCAACATTAAAAGGCAGGAAAACTGTTAAAACAGAATAACATAGCAATTGTTATTACTTATCAGCTAGTTCGGATATTATTGTCTCTATCTTTTGATTGTATTCATTAATCTCATTTTCGTATTTATCAGTATCTTCATTTATGGCTTTATAAATAAGTTCATAACTCTTAATTCTAAGTTCGCAATATTCTTTTAATTTGGCATTTTTCTCTCTTATTGGTAATGGCAAATCAAGTTCTTTAAAGCCTTCAATTAGTTTTAAATTTTCGTTCCAATAATAGAGTCCACGGTCTTTAATTTCAACTAGGATTTTTTCGTTTGGTGTTTGTTCGGGTAATTTATAAACTTCCAAAGCCATTGATTCCATTGAAGCAAAATCTTCCATTTTCTCATCATATTTTCCAATGTCGTTTGGTAAAGAATGATAAACCGTGAATGAAGAAATCAATAGGGCAATTGTTAAAGCACCGATTGTAGAAAACTTGATAGCTTTATTTTCAAACTGCTTTAAGCTTGGAATAAAGGCATATCCAATAATAAGACCGCTCAGAAGTCCGCCAATGTGAGCAGCATTGTCTATATTACTATTAGGTTTTAGTCCATTTAGTATGTTGTAACCAACGAAAACTGCAATACTTGTCATTAGTGCTTTTCTTACTGATTTGTCGAGCAAGTTGGTTGTTAACAATGCAAGAAAAACTCCATACATACCAAAAATAGCACCAGACGCACCAGCACTAATTGTAAACTCGTACCACCATAAACTTGTTATACTTGCAGCAATACCTGAAATTAAATATGCTGCCAAAAACCTTGTCTTTCCTAGATAAGGCTCAAGTAAAATTCCAATGTAAAGCAAGGCATACATATTTAAGAGTAAATGAAAAATCCCGACATGTAAGAAACAAGCTGTAAATAATCTCCACCATTGACCATCCAATGTTACCGGTCTGAAATTGGCTCCCCAGTTTACTAAGTCTTGGCTATCTGGAAGAAGTAAATGAACTCCAGAAAACAACATTATTGCAAAAACGAGAAGATTTATATTGATAAGAATTGGGGATATATAATATCCTTCGCTTGGTTTAAATACTGAGAAAAAGTCTGTTATTTTTTCTTTTGATGTTGATGGTGGTTTGCTTAAAATATCGTCTTCTTTTAAAGCAAAGCTTTGTCGAAGTTCTATAAGTTTTGTTTCAATTTCCTCTTGTGTTAATACCGCTTTTACTTCTTCAAATTGTGAAAGTAATGTTTCAATATTTTTTTTGTTTTTGCCCCAATCTATAATTTGATTACCGGTGCATTCGCTTTTTATATTTGCAATTCCATTGCTTACTTTAACAGTAACCTCTTCGCTCCAAGAACTCCAAGAAAATTTTGTATAGGCAATAAACCCTGTTTCACTTACTAAACTAACATTCCAGTCTAGCTTGTATGCTGCTTCTGTTATTAAAACTAAAAAATGTTCTTTATCAAGATTGAAAAGATGGTAGTCTTGAAGGTATTTAGGGGAAAATCCAAATGCCATAGTTTTGTTTATTTTTTATTGATTGAAGTACTTTTTGTAATTGGTGTATTTTATTAAATCCGATGCCCTTTTACCTCAATGTAACATCTTGAAAAGGAAAGGTTGCGAGTGATCGTTTCTTAGGTATTATGGTAGGTTTATGCTTTGATTTCACAGCTGTCATTTTATTTTTGGTTCAGCCAAAATAAATATTTTGCATTAAAAAGCAAGGATTACCTTACACCAATGCATTAGGCAACATAAGTAAAAAAGGAATTGATTTCTCGTAACTTAATTCATCATAGAATAGTCCCACTTTTGACAAATTATTATAATAAGCTTGTAAATTATTATAGTAGTAGTGCTCGCTTCCAATATACCAGGCTTTCCCGCCAAGTTTGGCGCTCAAAAACCATTTTTCCAATAAACGGCCTGTTCTCCCATTACCATCGTTAAAGGGATGAATTTTTACATATACTAAATGGATTAAAGAAGCATAATAAAACACTTCTTTAATGCTTAGGTCTTTTAATGACAGCTGACGGCCAACAGCCAAAAACTACGCCCACACTTTTGTACCCTCTGTGCAATTGGTGCAGATATCAATTTCTTTGCGCGATTTTAGTATGGCCGACCTAAAATTTTGATATGGTTCTGAGCGCCATACTTTGGCAAAAGAATCTTTGCTTACATCGCCAAAACGATGTGTGGCATCTTTATCAAAACAACACGGTACCACCAAGCCATCCCAAGTTACAACACTGCCGCGCCATAAGCGCCAACATTGGTTCAGCAATTCGTTTTTTATCTCGTAACCATTTTCTGTTTTGCGGTAACGGCTCAGTTCCTCGTTTTCCGGAATAAGCTCATCCGTATTTTGATAATCGTAGATTTGTGCTGTTTTAATTCCGAGT
>JAKRSG010000088.1 GCA_022402405.1 Bacteroidia bacterium
ATGGAGGTGTGGTACACAAATTACAAGGAGGATCAAAGGTCCAGAACCATTGGTTTGGACCACCACTAGTGATATCTACTAAGCTTGCATAATCGCCAATACCCACTTTTCTACGAGCGGCAAAGAAGTTTGGTTTGGGAGTGGTACCGGGAGTATCAACATATATATATCTAACTACGCTATCACGTAAACTATCTCTTTTAACATTACTTACTGCTAACAAACGAACAGGCCAAAAACCTCTGCGTGTGTATGTATATCTGAAACGAGAGTCATACTTAGCTGTATCAATATATTGTTGCGTGGTATTGGCAACAGGACCTCTTGCATATCCCGGTAATAATGGGTTTTCGCCTGGTAAATCCCAGAAAGCTCTATTGGCATTTGTACTCGTACTAACCAAAGCAAATGGACTATTTAGCCAAACAGTATCTGCTGGAGTGGTTGTGGTGGTTGCCTGACTAGGAAAGAAGTTAGCAATAGGTGGAAGTACTGGACCAGAACTACCAACAATGGTAATATTATAATCTTCAGTTTCTGTCCAATCTGGTATTAAACCACAAGCTTCAGACTGAATGAATGGCCCACCTGGAGCACCACCTCTATAATTGGCCCAATTTCCACGAACACGCAAACGAGTAATACCAGGAGTTGCGTTAATAGGAATTGTGATGTTGGCAGTCCATAATTGACCAACAGGCAATGTATTGTATGCACCTGGAGTGAAATATACAAACTCGTTGGCATCAAAAAAATCATTGTCTCTGTTAAAATCAATCCAAACCCCAAAACCATTTGGCTTAGTAGCACTACCTTGAACTGTCATAGGATATGTATTCCCAGGAACAACACTAGTTGTTTGAGCCCACATAGTATAATAAGGTGCAGTTGCATTACATCCAGAACCTAAATTAGACAAGGTGTGAAAGGTAAAATTATTGATAAAATCATTTGTACCGCAATTTGCAAATTGTGCATCTACGGTGCAATAAGGAGCGGGATTTGTAGAAATAATTTGTGCTTTCAATTTACCAGTACCATAGAATAGTACTAGGTATAATACTAAGACTAAATTTAGTAGATTTTTTGTTTTCATATAATTGTAAATAGTAGCCAATAATATGAAAATTTAATATCAAATACAAGCAAAAAAAAAGCGGCGCAACCCTGATAGGGCGCGCCGCTAAAAATTAATTTTAATTTAATTTATTTGTAATTTTTTCGAGCTTATTTTTTGGCTGGTTTGTACCTTTAAGATGTAAAATCCTTTAGGTTGCTCCATTAAATTTAACTCGTTTGCAGTTAAATCGTTTCCGTTAATTTGTGTTTGATAAACAAGTTTACCTAACATATCGTATACAGAAACATTTACATTCTCTTGTTGCTGTGAAGTAAGTTTTAAATTAAACTTACCATGACTTGGATTAGGATAAACACTTAAGATACCATCAAAGTTAGTTATATTGTTTACACCAGCAGCCGAAACTACATTTATGGTACGAGTTTCTGTCTTCGATTCATTACCTGATAAATCTTTTACCTTATAGGTTACATTAAATACTCCAATACCATCGGCAAAATAGTTTCCTTCTTTATTCTTTGGTAAACTATTTGTGATTACCAATAAACCGTTGTCGCGCATCTCTTTATCAGTATTGTAATTGTCTATTAAAGCTACTGGAGCATCCACATATTCTTTCCAACGAGGAATATTTACTTCGTACACATTCAATAAATCGATTCTTGGTGCTGTTCTATCCAACACATTTACAGTTCGCATTAAAGAATCTTTGTTTCCAGATGGGTCTGTAGCTATATACCATAAGGTATAAGTACCTAAGACATTAACATTCACAGAGCCTTTTCTGCTTACAACAACTGTTCCAGCAGGCCAGTAGTTATCACTTACAGTAACCATTGGATCTACAAATGGTGTTTTAACTTCCCAATTCATTGGGTTAGTTCCATTTAATACTAAGCTTGGCGGACGAGTATCGCGAACATCAATTCGTACATTCACTTGATTGCTTACATTACCACTGTTGTCTCTTGCCACAAACGATACAAAGTAACTTCCTACTTTATTTACATCTACCGAAGTAGCACCTTGTACATCCAATGTAATAAAGCTACGTGGCCAGTAGTTATCTGTTACATCTACTATACTATTTACATCTAAAGCTGTTCCAACTTGGTGTACGTATGGATTACCTTTTGGTGTAATTACCGGGCGCGTAGAATCGCCTACAATAACAGCTCTTTGTGCAGATGCTGATAAACCAAATGCATCCACTACAGTATAATTTCTACTATATAATCCTAACACTGATGTATCCATATTTGTAGTAATTACCACTTGATTATTTATCAAATTACCTTGATTATCTCTCGCAGTAAAACCAGGCTCAGTAAATTTGTTAAACACCTCTACATACACTGTAGTTGGCGAATCCAATACAAGTGAAGGACCAGTTTGATTGATAATAACAAATACGTTTCTGTATAAAGTATCACTTACATTACCATATAAATCTCTCACAATATACTTCAAAATATTAGGACCTACTTTAGATGTATCAACAGTACCAATAGTTTCAAACTTAGTACTAATATCACCTTCAATATTATCTGTTGCCGTAACACCTGGATCTACATATGGTTTATGCACCTCAGTTTGTATAGTTTTGGCACCAATCATACTCATAATTGGCTTTACAGTATCCATTGGAAAACTTACTACATAATCTCTAAATACGCCTAAGAAAGTAACACTTGGATTTAGCTGTGTACCGGCATAGCTCACGCCCA
>JAKRSG010000089.1 GCA_022402405.1 Bacteroidia bacterium
TTAATTGGGATTTCACTTAAAGCACAAGTTTTGCAAAAGAGTGAAGGTTTGGGAATCGGCGAGGTTATATGATTTCCAAGAGTAATTTTTCTTTTCGTCGCTCAAAACTTGGTATAAAATATGGGCTTCTAACCTGCACATTTCTGGGGTTTCATTAAATGCTTTTTTAACCTCATAATTATATTTTGCAATTGCAGGATAAGCAGAGTAGGAGAGCTTGTTTAGATAATACAAATCTGCTTCTTTGTTTTTTGCCAGCGCATGAGAAATGTGGTGTTCTGCAATAATTCTATCCCAGTTTACAAGGCTTGAAATTACTAATATAATAAACCATAAAGCGGTATTGGTTCTAACCAAAAAATAATTGGATAATTTATTTTTGATTTTATAGAAAGTAAGTGCTAAGCCAACGGTTGCACACAATAAAAAGATGTATACACCAATTCTTTTGTAGGTAAATAAGTGTTCTTCGCTAATGTATAAATGGTTTCTGTGGGCGGAGGTAATTACCAACCAAATATTTAATCCAATCCAAGTATAACTTAATTGCTGAATGGTTTTATTTGAACTAAAATTCTGACTTCCTCTAAACACCCAAAGTATAATACTTATGGCTAAAAGAATCGACCAAATAAGTGCGCCAACGCCTTGATGTACGTATTCTGAGAAGCTGATTCCTTCGGGCATAATTTGTTGGTTTAAATGATACGTGTCTATCGCGTTAACCATAAAAAGTAATAGGTTCAGCCCGATAAAAATTACCTTGGCAAATAATTGTTCTGTTGCCTCTGTAACGTTTATGCCTAAGATGTTATAAGAGTTAAAATTTTTATAGGTTAAATGGCCAGCCATTTTAGACTCTTTATCCATCAATTTATCTAGTACCAGTGGTTTAAAAAATGTGCCCAATAGAATGCTTCCAAATGCGTAGTGAAATAGCAGCGGAATGGAAAGAAAATCTAGATTTATTTGCTTAAGAAATTGGTCGAAACCATGACTCATATTTCTGTAAATGCCCAAAAATACAAAGAAAATTAAGGCGCTAAAAATGCTTACTAATTTATAGTTTACTTGATTTTCTGAAGGCAACTCTTCTGTTGATTCTTCGCTTTTAGGTTCCTTAAATAAATATCTGCTTGCCTTGATAATAGGCGAAACCAAGTTCGCATACATCGCCTGCAAAACATAGCCTGCAATAGATAACTTTGGGTATTGCATGTGAATAGAAAATAACAGCAATGAAATTACATTAGCTAAAGCCGATAAGAAGTGTCCGTTTAGCAAAGCCGCTACCGATGTTACAATGGCGGCAAGAGCATAATACTGTGTTTCTCTTTCTTTCCATTTTGTTGGTTTGAACCAAAATTGAATACCCAATAATAGAATGTTTAAAAGGAAGATGTTTAATCCGATACCTTCATGGTAAAGCAAGAAACTGTAGGCGATTGCTGCTACTAAATTGATTTTGTTTGGTTGCATAAGGTTTATAATTTAGGTTTTTATTTTAAAAAGTGCTTTGAATTTCAAAGTAAATAAGAAAAAAAAATATCAATCGGGTTTTAAGAGTTTTTCGAGGGCATTGAGATGCTTTTTAAATTCGGTTTTACCCAGTTTGGTGACTTCAAAAACTGTGTTTGGTTTCTTGCCGATAAACTGTTTTCTTACCAAAATATATTCCAGTTTTTCGAGCGCAGAAATATGGCTAGCAAGGTTTCCGTCTGTAACTTTAAGCAGCTCTTTCATGGTGTTAAAGTCGACAGAATCGTTAACTAGGAGCACCGACATAATGCCAAGCCTAATTCTACTTTCGAAAGCCTTATTTAGTTTATCTATGTTAAATGAATTAGCCATTAATTCTTTTCAAAAGTAAAATAAGCAATAATACCGTAAGCCATGTGAACAACGCCAAATCCGATAGCCCAAAATAGTAAACCATGATTCAAAAAAATGCCAGCTAACAAACCAAGAATTAGTTGAACGATGCCCAAGAATTTTATGTGTTCGAACGTGTATTTGCTTGCATTTACAAGTGCTAATCCGTAAAAAATGAGTGTAGCAGGAGCTACTAGTCCGGTAAAGCCATGTGCTACCATTATTAAACAAAAAATAGCTCCTGTGCCTAGAGGAATAGCCATATTAAACATTAGTTGTAGGCTCGTTTTAGTAATTAGTTTTTCGCCTTCCTTTTTCGCTTTTCTTACCGTAAGATAAGTTGCAGTACTTAAAGATAAAACTAAAACACTCATGGCATCTATAAAGAAGAACTGAATAAAAGGGAGGTTCATCTTACCATTCGCATCTTTGGCATATTCAAAGTACGGCAAGTTGCCATGCTTTACTTCTATGTATACAAAGGCAGCAGCTGCACCTATTAGGGCAATAATGCCAACAAAAATACCAGATAATCCGCTCAAAGATAAGAAGCGTGAAGAACGCTCCATCATGTTGCGTATATCTTTTAAGGCCTCTAATTGTTCTTCTGTATTCGACATTTTAAAAGTACTTTGAGCTGCAAAGTTATTATTGGTTTTCTTAATTCCAAATTTTGGTTCAAAATAAATTCATATTAAAAAATGTAAAAGAAAAGGGCAACCCAAACAGCCAATTAAATTTTCTTAAATACCGGATTTTATTTAAATCAGCTCTCTATTCTGAGTTTATGTTTTGCAAAGGTTTGATAGTTAGTTTAAAGCATAAGTAGGTGTCAGAAATGTTTCATTCTAGAAAGCTGGAATATGCACTGTTATCTATCTGGCATTTGTACCATACTTTTTCTAAGGTGCTTTATAAAACATTATTTTAGTGGACACTTAAAATGCTATGCATGGGTTTATTGAAGTTTGGCAAATAACCTCTGTAAGATTACGAATTAATTGATTGAAAAAAATTAAACCAAATGAAATCAGAAGAAATAAGAAACCTATTTATTCTATTTGAAGCTGCCTCGTCAGAAGTGGAAGGCGTGGAATGTTGGAGTGCAAGAGAATTGCAAACGTTGTTAGGCTACAGTAAATGGGAAAATTTTGAAAAGGTTATAGACAAAGCGAAAGCTGCTTGCACAAACGCGGGTGAAGAAGTTGTTGATCATTTTCCTGACATCAGGAAAACGATACTGATGCCAAAAGGAGCTGAAAAAGAAATCGTCGATTTTCTGCTAACTCGTTATGCTTGTTACTTGGTGGCTCAAAACGGCGATAGCCGCAAAGAGGAAATTTCTTTCGCACAAAACTATTTTGCAGTTCAAACACGAAGGGCTGAATTGGTAGAACAAAGACTTTTGGAAAATGAACGGATAATTGCCAGAGAAAAACTCAGTCAAACCGAAAACAATTATCGGGCATTCTTTACGAACGCGGTGTTGATAGCCATGGTTTTGCTATTCTTCGTTCAAAAGGCGACCAGGCACTTTTTAGATTGAACACGCAAATGCTTAAAAAGAAAATGGGCATACCTGAAAACAGACCTGTGGCTGATTTTTTACCCACCATTAGCATCAAGGCAAAAGATTTAGCAGCAGAAATGACAGGGTTGAATGTTCAAAGCAAGGATTTAAAAGGTCAAAACAATATCGAAAAGGAGCATATAGATAACAATTCTGCAGTGAGAGATATGCTCAGTAAAAGGGGCATTATTCCCGAAAATTTACCAATTGCAGAGGATGTAAAGAAACTACAACGTAAATTGGAAGGTTATGAAAAAAAGATATTAAAAGATGCCAAACAAAAGAAAAACAAGAAGTAAGTTATTTCAAAAAAAGTAGAATCCATAAAACATAAAGGGAAAACTTGAGGTCACAATTTGCGACCTCAAGTTGGGGATGAGGGAGGAAGTATTTACCTTACGACAAATTCACAATCTCACCATTTACGTAGTCGATGATGTTGGCGGCGGGTTCTTTTGGTAAGCCTGGCATACGCATAATTTCGCCGGCTACTGCTACCACAAAGCCTGCACCGTTGTTTAATACTAAGTTTTCTATATGTAAATTAAAACCTTCGGCAGCACCAACCAATGCAGCATTGTCTGTAAAGCTAAACTGGGTTTTGGCAATACATACAGGCATAGCATCTCCACCTAGTTCTTTGATTTTCTTGAGAGCAGTTTTGGCGTTTTTACCAAAAGTTATGCTGCTTCCTTTGTAGATTTTGGTAACTATTTTTTTGATTTTTTCTTCAATCGTGTCTGTCATTTCGTAGGTATGAATGATAGGCTTTGAAGGATTATTCTCTACAATTTCAACTACTTTCTTGGCCAGTTCTACTGCACCATCTCCGCCTTTAGCAAAGCCTTCATTAATGGCAAAATGAGCACCCTTTTGCTTGCACCAATCTGCAATGAAATTGATTTCTTCGTCGGTATCAAAGCCAAATTTGTTGAGAGCTAATACTACAGTCTGACCAAATTGCTGAAGGTTTTCTATATGTCGCTCCACATTTTTGATTCCTTCTTTTAAACCCTCTAGGTTAGGCTGCTTAATAAGTTTTTCATCTACCTTTCCATGAAGCTTAATAGATTGTGTGGTGGTTACTAAAACAGCTGCTTTTGGCGCTATTCCGGCAGCTCTACATTTTATATTTAAGAATTTTTCACCACCCAAATCGCTACCAAATCCGGCTTCGGTTACGGCATATTCTCCGTATTGCATTGCGGCTTTAGTGGCCATTATACTATTGCAGCCATGTGCAATGTTCGCAAATGGTCCGCCGTGTATAAATGCCGCACCGCCTTCTATGGTCTGAACCAAATTTGGGTTCACAGCATCTTTTAAAAGAGTAACGATGGCACCCGCCACGCCCAAATCTTTTACATAGAACGGAGTTCCATCGTATTTGTAACCGATGAGAATATTTTCGATGCGTTTTCTTAGATCGTCCATTGAAGTAGCTAAACAAAAGATGGCCATAATTTCGCTGGCAGGCGTAATATCAAAACCCGTTTCAGTAGGAATTCCGTTGCTGCTGCCGTTTAATCCGCTAAGCATATAACGCAGACTTCTATCATTTACATCTAATACTCTACGCCAAACAATTTGTTTTAATCCGTTTGGATTATTCTTATTAAAATATTGGTAGTTGTCTATTAACGCTGCAAGAGTATTGTTAGCAGAAGTAATAGCATGGAAATCTCCCGTAAAGTGAAGATTGATATCTTCCATAGGTAAAACCTGCGAATAACCACCACCGGCAGCGCCACCCTTCATTCCAAAAACCGGACCTAAACTTGGTTCACGCAGGGCAACAATGGCTTTTTTGCCAATTTTATTTAATCCCTGAGCCAATGCCACTGAAGTAGTTGTTTTACCCGACCCGCTTTTATTAGGAGTGGTTGCAGTAACTAAAATTAGGTTACTCTTAGCTATTTTGGCCTCATCCATAACATAACTTAATTTGGCCTTATATTTTCCATATTGCTCTAACTGATCTTCATTCACACCAATTTTAGCGGCAATGTTTTGAATAGGTTCAAGTTTTACTTCACGTGCAATTTCAATGTCTGATTTCATAATGTATTTGTATAGATGAATGTCAAAGTAATGCTTAATTATTTTAATTAACAAACCCCTTTTCTTGATTTTAGTCAATATTGTAATCGATTAATTTTTTCAATTTCATACATTTGAGAAAAAATACACAATGGAGATTCTATTGCTTATATGCATAATCCTGCTTCTAGCTTATATTCAAATGAGTATTAACAGCAGGTTCGAGAAATTTGATAGGCGTTTTTGGGAGCTGGAAAATTCCCTTTACGATATCAAAAAGCAAGTAGATAAATGGGTTCAGCCCGAAGCCACTAAGCAGTATAGAGTGGAAGAGAAAGAGCAGGTAGAGAAAATGGAGATGGAAGAAGTAGTTCCTGTAGTTAAAGAAGAAATGGTGGAGGAAAATGTTCCCGTTTTTTCAACTTTTAAAACCATAGGGGAAGTTAAAGTTGAACCAGAAAATAAAGAAGAAACAATACCAGTTGAAGAGCCAATTTTTGAGGAACCAAGCACAAGTTGGTGGGAGAGATTTAGTGCCAAAAATCCCGATTTAGAGAGGTTTATTGGAGAGAATTTAATAAGTAAAATTGGTATTGCAATTTTAGTTTTAGGTATTGGTTATTTTGTAAAATATGCCATTGATAAGAATTGGATAAATGAAATTGCACGAGTAGGAATTGGCTTTTTGGCAGGTTCTATTGTGCTTGGATTTGCTCATTATTTACGCCAGAAATTTAAAGCATTTAGCAGCGTTTTAGTAGCTGGCGGAATTGCAGTTTTCTATTTTACTTTAAGCATAGCTTTTCAAGAATATCATATATTTTCTCAAACCACAAGCTTTGTTCTCATGAGTGTGGTAACCGCTTTTAGCGTGTTTATTTCACTAAAATATGATAGAGAAGAATTGGCTATTTTATCTGTTATTGGAGGCTTCTCTGCACCTTTAATGGTTAGTACTGGCGAAGGGAATTATTTGGTATTATTTACCTATTTATTGGTATTAGATGCCAGTTTAATGGTATTAGCATTTTATAGAAATTGGTCGGTTTTAAACGGTGTTACCTATGTGCTAACACTCTTAATGTATGGCATCTGGCTGAACCAAAAAGTACTTTCTGCAGAGATTTCTGAGGAGGTGCCATACCTGGGAGCATTGATGTTTGCTACAGCATTTTATATTGTTTTTTCGTTGAGTAATTTGATAAATCAAATTAAGGAGAAGCAAAAGTTTAGAACCTACGAGCTAAGTTTAATATTGAGTAATTCGTTCTTGTATTTTGCCTGTGGGATGTCGGTTTTAGGGTTGTATAAACCCCAATTAAAAGGAGTATTTACTTTATTATTAGCTTGCTTTAATTTTGGAATTACCTACTTTGTTTATAGGCAAAATAAAGTGGATAAGAACTTGTTTTATTTGTTACTTGGCTTAACCTTAACCTTTGTAACACTGGTTGCGCCATTGCAGCTGGAAGGAAATTATATAACCATATTCTGGGCAGCTGAGGCTTCATTATTATTGTGGTTAGCTCAGAAATCTAAACTGGTAATGTATAGATTGGTTTCTTTTCCTATTTGGTCGTTAGGACTCATAAGCATGTTGATGGATTGGACTGAGATTTATGGTGGAGAGGAGCTTTTAACTCCCATAATTAATACAGCTTTTTTAAGTTCTTTGAGTTTTATATCAAGTAGTATTCTTTATATTAAATTATTGCAAACAGAAGAGGAGACTAACTTCGAATTTTTGGGATTTAGTTGGCATAATGAAATGCATAAACGCATGATGGTTTACTTGTTTTTGCCGCTATTATACTTTTCATTTTATGTAGAGGTTGATTATCATTTAAATCAGCTTTTTGAACTAAGCACTCAGGTAGGTTCTTATTTGTTTTTGTATCATTTAGTCTTTGTGAGTGCGCTAATATTTGTGTATAATAAAAAGCCAGATAAGTATTATCAACCGTTTGTAATTACAGCAGGAATGGCTAGTTTGCTGGCATATAGTTACTATTTCGGATTAAGTTACATTCGCGAAATAAACTTTATTATTAACGCAGAACATGGTGCTTCTTATGCCTATTGGATACATTATATATGTATGATTCCTTTTATACATCAAATGATTATTTGGTATCAAAACATGAAGCAGAAATGGTATCAAGCAACGGCTTGGATAGCTACCATTATGCTTTGTTTTTTACTAAGTACAGAATTGCAATGGCAGAATCTTTATGCCAACATGGACGAGTTAATTAATGCTCAACAATTAACTCAAACAGGTTACGATTTAGCCTCAGAACTGAGGCAACGAATGAACAAATCTGCCTTTCCTATTTTATGGGGATTATTAGCATTTGTATTATTGAGTTTTGGAATCAAACGCGCTTATAAGCCCTTAAGAATATCGGCACTTTCGCTCATTGGAATAACCGTGCTTAAATTGTTTTTCTACGATATCAAAAATGTTTCAGAAGGAGGGAAGATTGCAGCCTTTATTCTGTTGGGTGTGGTGTTACTGGTTATTTCATTTACTTATCAAAAAATCAAATCTATTATTTTAGATGAAGAGCCTCGTGATGAAGAATAAATACCTGCTTCTTTTAAGTTTCATTCTGGTAGGTTCAAGCCGAGGTATAGGGCAAGAATTTAAAAGGGTTTATCAGGTAGAAAAAATTGCAAAATCTGCATGGTATTCCTGTGTTTTGAGGGAAGATTTACGGGGCTATTGTGCTTCTGATTTTTCTGATATTCGTTTGTATAAAGCCAAAGACACTGCGCAAGAAATTCCGTTTTTATTAAGAGAAGAAGAGCTTACTTTAACAGAGAAAAATACAGATAGCCTTGCGTTAAAAAGTATTCGTTACTCCATTCACAATAAAAACACTAAAACAACACTAATAAAAGTTTTTTCAGCTCAGCCACAATGGATTCAAGTGCTTTCTATTCATATTGATTCGGCTAGATATTTTAAGCGCGAGTGGCGAGCTTATGAAAAGAGTTTGGTTCGAACCAAACCTAGAAAAAAAGTATGGCAGGAAACGCCAATTGTACATAATGAAATAAGCTCATATGGTAAAACTATATTTCCTCTTTATCACTATTTGCGCGATACAATTTTTATTGAAATATATAATTTAGATAATCCGCCATTGCCGATAATCGATATCAAGTTTTTTCAGAAAAAGTTGAAGCTTTTTGCCTATTTAGAAAAGGATGAAGAATACCTTATCAAATGTGGTAATTCTGCATTATCACAACCACGTTATGATCTAAGTTCTTTTGCTAAAATGATACAAGACTCTGCAGTAAATTCATTAGAATATAACGATATTACAACTGCTTATTTAAAACCAAAAGCCAAACAAAATATTCGGTTCTATGAACAAAAATATTTTGTTTGGCTCTGTATTATTTTGGGTGTTTCTACCTTGTTTTTCTTTAGTTTGAAAATGCTTCAAGAAAAGAAAAATGAGGAGTAACTAGGATAGGTTCAAAACGGTTTGTGTTATAATATCACAGGCTTCATTTACTTGTTGTTCTGTTATAACCAAAGGAGGCGCAAAGCGTATGATATCTCCATGGGTTTGTTTGGCTAAAAGTCCGTTTTCTTTAAGCTTTTTACAAACATCATAAGCCGTTTTTCCATTACCAAATGGTTTTATAACAATAGCATTTAAAAGACCTTTTCCGCGAACAGCAGTAACAAGAGGAGATTTCTCTTGTAATTGAAGCATTTTTGTTCTGAAAATTTCTCCCATTTTTGTGGCGTTTTCGGCTAGGTTTTCTTCTTTTAGAACCTTTAAAGCTTCCAACGCTACCGCACATGCCAAAGGATTACCGCCATAAGTAGAGCCATGTTCGCCTGGTTTTATGGTAAGCATAACTTCATTGCTAGCCAACACAGCCGAAACGGGAATGGTTCCACCCGAAAGTGCTTTTCCTAAAATCAAAATATCTGGCTTAACATTTTCGTAATCGCAGGCCAACATTTTACCTGTTCTGCAAAGTCCGGTTTGCACTTCATCTGCAATCATTAGTACATTGTATTGAGTACATAATGCTCTTACCCCGGCTAAATATCCATCTGCTGGAACCACTACGCCTGCCTCACCTTGGATAGGTTCAAACATAAAAGCTGCTATATTGGGATTGGCTTTAAATGCATTTTCTAAAGCCTCTAAATCGTTGTAAGGAATAAGGCTAAAACCTGGCATAAATGGTCCGAACCTATCATAGCTGCTTGGGTCGTTGCTAGAACTTATTGCAGCCATAGTTCTTCCCCAGAAATTCCCTTCAACAAATAAAACATGAGCTTGGTTCTCGGCTACTTTTTTTACATCATAAGCCCATCTTCTAGCTAATTTAATAGCGGTTTCGCCACCTTCAACTCCCGTATTCATGGGTAATACTTTATCGAAGCCAAAGTATTCGCAAATGTATTTTTCGTATTCTCCTAATAAGTTATTGTGAAAGGCTCTACTGGTTAGGGTAAGTTTAGAGGCTTGTTTAATGAGAGCATTGATTATTTTAGGGTGACAATGCCCTTGGTTTACGGCGCTATAGGCTGATAAAAAATCGTAGTATTTTTTGCCTTCTACATCCCAAACAAATATTCCTTCGCCTTTTTCTATTACAACTGGCAATGGGTGATAATTGTGGGCACCAAATTCTTCTTCTAATTCTATGTAGTAATTCGAGGTTTTTTCTGCGATTTTATTCATGGTTCAAAGGTAATTTTATTCTTTGTAAAACAAAAAAGTCCGGCCATGGCCGGACTTTTTAACTCGTATAAAACCTAATTAGTTTTTAATAATTCTTTTGGTTTGCACCGACTCACCATTGGAAATACGTAAGAAGTAAACACCTGTTTTTAACTCTTGGGTATTTAATTGAAGTGCTTGATTGGTGTTGCCTTCTAAGCTAATTTTGGTTCTTCCGCTTAGGTCGATTATCTCGGCAACTATGTGTTTGTTTTCACCATTACTTTCGATGCTGATAACATCGTTAAAAGGATTTGGCGTTACCGAAACACTCTCATTTTCACTTGTAATGCTAATGATTTCAGAATATTCCAAACTACCGTCAAAATCAACTTGCTTTAGTCTGTAAAAGTTAGTTTTGGCACTAGCTGTTTTATCGATGAAGTTGTACTGAACCAATTTCTGACTGTTACCAGCACCTTTTACAAATGCGATGGATTCGAAGTCTTGAGCATTTTCACTTCTTTCAATTTCAAAGCCCTTGTTATTCGTCTCACTACCTGTGCTCCATGAGAGTATATTAGCATTATCTTTAGCTATACCTTTAAAAGAAGTAAATTCTACTGGTAACGGACCATCGTTCCAATTGGTAGCTACTCTAATACTACCTATTCTTAGGGTAGCGGCAGAAGTTGAAGAACCCTGACGTAAAGCAATAGCACCAATGTTGGGTGAAGACATATTGCTGGTTGCGTTCACGCAGAAAGCAGTTGGAGTTGCAGGCATACTAGTTGGAACACCGCTGCTTGTTACATATAAATAAACAGAGTCGTCTAAGTTAGTGGTGGTAGTATTAAATGCATACCTAACAGTAAACATATAGGTTTGGTTTAATGCAAACGAATCATTAGAATAAGCACGAGCTTCTGTCCAACGGTTCATGGCAACTTTGTAATATCCAGGACTGCTAAGCGCTATGTATAATCGTCCGGCATAACTACTGGTATTTCCACTTGGTAAAAATGCGAAAAAGTAATCTCCAGTTGATTGTGCAGCACTTACGTTTATTAGGAAGCTTGTAAATACTTGTCCGCTTGTTAAACCTCCTGCGAAGTTGATATTTTTAAAAATATCCTGACCAGAAGTAGTTAAGTTAGCTGATTTGCCAATTCCAGATGCAACATAACCTGTATATGTTAAAGCAGGAGAGCCGCTCATGATAGGGTTAGTGGCTGTAGTACCAATTTGTGTCCAACCATTGCTGGTTAGGGTGTCGGTAGTGTTAGCGAAGTTTTCCATTAAGTAGGTTTGTCCAAACGCATTACCAAGTCCTAGCGCTGATAAAATTAAGAATAGTTTTTTCATAAATAAAGTTTTAAAATAATGTTTCACGGCAAAATCAACTACAAAGAAAAGCAAAATAGCCCATAAATAGTTTTAGAATTTAAATCTCATATTAATTTAACAAAGAAATTTCCTAGAAATAGGATTCTCTCTTAAACCAAACAATCTCTAAAATTTAACGCTTACACCTAACATAATATGGCGTTGTTGTAAGAATCTGGCAGGGTTAGTTGGTGGCGGACCAATATTACCAAGTCTTGGGTCAACAAATCTTGGATCAACCCAAGAATCTGGTACATTATCACCTGGAGCGTAAGCTCTTCCGGTAACTGGGTTTATGATAGATGCATTTTTGTTATTAAATAAATTGGTAATTTGTAGGTTGAACCCAATGGTTCTTTTTGGAGATTTCCACCATTTGGTAAAAGTAAAATCAGCCCAAAACCAATTGCTTCCAATACCGCTCCATCTAGCGTTGGGGTCTTGGTCTTGAACGTAGATTGGTCTTTGTGTGTTTGGGTCGATCCTGTCAAAAATAAATGGCGTATAACGCACTCCAGAACGCCATACGGTTTCGAAATAGAAGCTCATATTGTTTAACCAAGAGTATCCAAACAACCCACCTTTTTTGTCGATTTTGAATACATGATTCGTTTTAAAATCAAATGGAACATCCCAAGGAAGATAATATTCTCTGGTGTCTTCTGTATTTCCTGTGGCTAATATGTCTTTGAGGGCTTCATTTGCCGAGGCCGATTGGCCCGTGCTAACCATGTATGTAAAAGAAGCCTGACCTTGGTAAAAATTACCAATACGTTTAATATAGTTTAATTCAACGCCTCTGGTACGCGCATAATCTGAGTTTATTCTCATGGTTCTACTAACTTCTCTTCCAGTAACATCTTTAATAATGATAGAAGTGGTAGTAACAAAATCATATTTGTCTTTAAAGAAAGCAGAAAAGTTTAACGCATCATTACTTGTAAGCTCAAATTTTAACCCAAGCTCATAACTTATATCAACCTCTGGATTTAAGTTTGGATTACCCACTCTAGATAAGGTGGAACGATCTTGATATAATGGGTTCAAGCCGGGATAAATAAAGCTTGGGTGAGGTAAAATGGTAGTATGTCCGTAATTAAAATAAAGCATTTTATTCTCGGCAATAGGGAAGGTAGCATTAATCTTAGGCAAGAATCTAAATTTGTATCTTAAATCTCCAATTTGAGTGGAGCTATTTAAATAATCTCTACGCACAGATTCTAGGATAGGCGAGCGAGGGTCGTTAACGGCATCGTCTATAAATTTGCCCGGTGCCCAATACTCAAATCTACCTCCAATATTAGCAACTAAGCCTTTGTATTTAATTTGGTCGCTAACAAAGAAACCTCCTCTTCTAGGGTTAACCTTCCATAAATCGCTTTGCTGACCCAAGCGAAAAGTTTGCGAATAAGTACCATCTGCTAATTGAATGGGAGCACCAATCCACGGACGAATGATGTCGATCCATAGCATCTCTTGGAATTTCATTTCAAAACCAAAGGTTAACTTATTAAGCGAATTTTTACTAAAATAATTACCCGTTGCCTTGGCCACATATTCTTCTAAATAATGGTGGTGCCATAGAGAAGCAATACCATTGTTATTATTAAACCCAGAAGGCGGATTGATAAACACTACACTGTCGTTTGCTGTTGGCGGAAACGGATTGGTAGGGAATTGATTGATAGATTCTGCATCAAATATTTGATCTACATTAGTTGGTCGCCAATTTCTCCCATTGGCATCTGCTCTCAGTTCTACAAACAACCTACTCACTGTTGCATTATAACTTAAACGCTTATTTATAGAATGTTTGAAGTTAACCATGTGCAGGTATGATTGATGCGTAAATGTGTTTGCATTATCCATTTGCTGACTAAAATTAAATTGAAAACCTGGCTGAAAAGGCGCATCGTTTCCAAATATTCTTAGCATGTTTACATCTTGGTTAACCGTTATACTCCTCAATACCGAGGCAGTTAAAATTTTACCTTTTTTAAAGTCGTAGCTCAATTTAAAAAAACCACTCCAACGATTGTCTTGAAAAGGTGTCCAATTGGTAGCATGAAAACCTTGTTCTTTCAGAAGTGATGATTGAATTTGGTTGGCAGGATTTTTATAAAATTCGTCGGTAAACGCCGCTCTCAGCGCCATATTTGCCTTTAAACGACTACCTAATTTTTCTTTAAATAGGGGTGAACCAATATTTAACTCGGCAACCTGACTATTCCATGAGCTAATCCAATCCTTATTGAACCCAAAGTTATCACGTTTATAGTTTGCAGAAATTTCAAAATTATTGCCAGCGGTTTTGGTTCTTGCACTAACAACCCCTGCTGTAGCATCGCCAATTTCTGCTCCAATACCTCCTGTGGTTATATCAATTTCTCCTATGGCATTGGCACCAATATCCAAACCAAATCCGGTTCCTGCCATAGGGTCGGTAACAGATACTCCATCAATATAAGTTCCTGTTTCGTAGGTTCTACTTCCTCTAATACTAACACCGGCCGGCGACTGAATAACACCAGGCTGCGTGTTGATGATAGATTGTAATTGACGTGCAGGAGCTAGTTCTATGTTTTCCTGACTAATTGTATTAATACTTTGCCCCTTTTCAATATCTACCAGCGGCTTTTTACCTAACACAACTACTTCATCAATATTGGCGCTAGCCTCTTGTAATTGAAAGGTTCCTAAATCCTTTGTTTCGCCTGCTTTTACTTTAATAGCTGTTTGAAGTATTTTTTTATATCCTATGTACGATATTTCTAGAGAATATTCACCTGGTTTAATTCCTTTTAAGATAAATTTTCCGCTGGCATCTGATGTAGTTCCATTGGATGTTCCTTTAATTAAAACGGTAACTCCAATTAACTCACTTTGGTCCTTTTTATCTATCACTCTACCTTTAAGGGTGGCAGTTTGCTGCGCCATAAGCCAAAAAGGTGAACCTAAAAAAAGTAGGTTCAGCATGAATCTCAATGCTCTATGTTTTATTTTTGCCATGTTAAATTCGGTTGGCAAAATAGCTTAATTTCAATTAAAATATAACATGTTGTTCCACAAGTTTTACTTTTAAGTCGTGCTTATTAAAATTAATATTAAATTATAATTGCTATTTGGGCTGAACCTATTGATTTTCCTTAAAAAAATATTAAAATGTTATAAAAATATTATTTTTTTTAAAAAATAATAGATTTCTGTTTGTCAACTTATTACATTGCGTAATATTTTTAGAATTTATGAGAAGATTAATTTTACTAGTTACATTATTTTTTGGTTCCTTTACAATCTATGCGCAGCAGCTGTTAACAGAGGATTTCGACTATGTTAATGGTACAGCTTTGAATGTAAATTCATGGACACAAAATGGTGGTGGTCCGGGTACCAATATTGTGGTAGATTCACCAGGTTTAACGTATACAGGGTATGTATTATCTGGCGTAGGAAATAATGCTCGTTTGCTAAGTAATGGAAGAGATTATTACAAGCAATTAGGAACGAGTTATAATAGTGGTTCTATCTATTATTCGATGATGGTAAAGCCAGATACTGCCAAAACCGGTGATTATTTCTTTGGTTTATTTACATCCACTAATGTTAGCAATTATTTTGCTAGGTTGTATATACGCTCTGCTGGAACTGGATTTTACAGATTAGGAATAAGCAAAGGAAATGAAGCTCCTGTTTATGCGGCAGATTCGTTTCCTTTGGGTACAGTTTCGTTGGTGGTGGCAAAATATACCTTTACAACTGGTTCGGCTACCAATGATGCAGTAAGTATGTATCAGTTTACTTCCGGATTTCCGACAACCGAGCCAGGCACTCCTTCTGCAATAGCAAGTAGTAGTGGTATTCAAGATATGACAAATTTTGGAATCATAGGTTTACGTCAGGGAACTACTGCAAGTGCAGGTGCTTTGCGTTTAGATGGTATTCGTATTGCTCAATCGTGGTCAGACTTAAATAATCCTACCACCAACAGACCAGGTAGGTTGCAGTTTATTTTTGCTGGAAATATTACTTCCAATTCTGTTCGACTCCAATTTACCAAACCAAGCAATTACAAGAATAACCTGCACACAGTGCTTATCTTTTTAAAGAAAGGTTCAAGCATTACAGCCAACGACCCTGTTCGTTCGGCAGCCTATTACCAAGCAGATAGTAACTTTGCTGGTAATGGAACTCCATACGAATATGATACAGCCAAATGCGTTTATAATGGAGATGGATCTTTAGTAAATGTTACCGGTTTACAGCCTTTAACTAGGTACATTGCCATGGGATTTTGTATATCTGAAGGCGATTCACTTTATTCAGATTCTACTGTTTCAGCTTCATTTGTAACCACTTCTACGGCTCCCGGACAAGCATTTGGATTCCAGTTTACCGCTACTTCAACCACATCTATCAGATTAAATTGGATTAGAAATCCAAATTATAATGTAACCAATCATACTACTGTGGTTTTCTTAAAAGAGTTATCTGCCGTAAATGTGGGTTCAAACACTATGAATCCTTATTTATATTTCCCTGATACCAATTTTGCTCAACCAAGCACAGCATATCAAAATGATGCTAATGCAAAATGTGTATTTAATGGTGATACAACCTTTGTAAATGTTTCTGGATTAAAACCTGGAACGCGATATTACGCATACTTATTAGGGGCTAATGTGTTAGATTCTGTATATTCCAATGGTAGTTCTGTAAATGGATTTACCTTGTCTAATGGTCCGGCAGCCGTTACCCAATTTAGGTTTACGGGTAGATTAGAGAATAACTCTACAGTAAGTTGGACAAAACCCGCAGGGTACAATAATGCCACTCATGATATCTTGGTTTTTATGAGAAAAGATACCATGAATTTAGTATTTGGTGCTGCCTCACAAGATCCAAATACCTACACAGCAGACTCTGTATTTGGTGGTGGTACCGGATTTGAATACGATGCCCAAGCTAAATGTATTTACCGTGGTGATGCCAATAGTGTAAATGTTTCTAATTTAGTTATCAATTCACGTTATTATTTGGTTGCCTATGCAGTTAGAACAGATTCTGGTTACTATTCTCTGCCAAATATTATTAACAACCGAACCATGGTTGATACGAATGTGAGTGTAACAACTACCGGAACTGGAAGCACAAGTATTACTGTTTCTTGGGTAAAACCTGCAAACTATGTTAATGGTACACATACTACCATTATTTTCTTAAAAGCTAATTCGCCTATTACTGCAGGTAATCCTACACGCAGTGTATTTAGATATACAGCAAATCAGAACTTTGGTTCTGGCACAAGATACGAGCACGACAATAATGCCTTTTGTGTGTATCGTGGCACTGGAACTTCTGTTATCATAAATAATCTGGTTTTTGGAACGAACTATCATGTTTTAGTCTATAGTGTTCGTCAAACAGATTCTGTTTATAGCCGACCAAATTTCTCGGTTGGAAGTCCGCTGCCGCCTGCCTCTATTAATTATATTGGTCCATATGTTAAAACCAATACTACCACCGGAGTGATAGATTCTACAGGTAAACGATCAACTTTTAGGGGATTGGTTTACGGTGCCAATAATAGAACTAATGGAGTTCAATTTGTGTTACGAGATATTACGGGTGGAATTTCTGTATTACACAATACCAAGAACTTTGGTTATACGGTAAAAGAAGGCGATAGCATTGAGGTTTCTGGTATTTGTACCCAAACCAATGGTTTAGCTACCATTAGTACTTTAGATACTATTATTTTATTAGGTTCAAACAAAATAATTCAGAAACCAAAATCATATCCATTTCCACATGAGAATACAGAAAATGATTTAATTATTTTTGATAGGGTAACTATACTTTCTACTATTACAAATTGGCCTACTAATGGTACAGTAATAGCGCAAAATAATTATACTGGAGATACTGTTAGAATCAGAGTATACTCCACTTCTGGATTAGGAGGAAGAGCCGTTCCTACTGGTGAGTTTTCTGTAACCGGTATGGGGTCTCAACAAAGTACATCCTTTAATGCACCATTCTTATTTAATGGGTATTCTGTTGTACCTCGCAGGGTTACTGATATCACATTTAACACTGGAGATACCTTGGCTAATTTCCCTCTTTTAGCACCTTCATATTTTGAAACGGTTGAAGTAAATGTAGATACAGCTCGTAGACTTCAATTTGCTTGTGGTAAGGCTAAAATTGTAAGAGGAGTGGGAGAGGTTCGCTATGGAATTTTAATAGATAATTCTGATAAAGATTTTACAAATCCACTTGGTGTTTATATAACAGATAATGCTGGTTTAGATACCACTGGAAGTGTAAGTTTTGGTGTGATAGGCTCGCTTGTGCCTTGGCTAAACGAAGGCGATACCGTTTATTTAAAGGTTAGAATGGTAGCGCAGTTTAATACAGTAGTTAAGTTAAGTACGCAAGAAAACCTAATTAAAGTTTATAAAACTAGGTTAACTAGTCTGGCTGAACCAACAAAAATGATAGCCGTTAACGTGTTTCCAAATCCTGCTTCAAGCAATATAGAAGTGGAAACAGAACAGGATATTGAAAAATTAACCCTTTTAGATATGCAAGGAAAACTGGTACTCGAAAAATCGAATGTTACATCTTTAAATGTAGAATCTCTTTCGAAAGGGGTATATATTCTAGAAGTTCAAACCAAGAATGGCCTCGGAAGAAAGAGAGTAGTCATCGGAGAATAGAACCGAGAACCGAGAATCGAGAACCGAGATTCAAAAAAAAAGGTTCCAAGCATCGCTTGGAACCTTTTTTTTATCATTACAAATTCATACTTCATACTTCATAATTCATAATTCAAAACCTCTCTGGCTGATATTCTTCCATAAGCTTCAACAAAGCATCGTAAATTTCTTCTGCATTAGGTTTGCTGAAGTAGTCGCCATCGGTACCGTATGCTGGCCTATGCGCCTTGGCAGTTATGGTAATAGGTTGTGCATCTAATTGGAAGTAGCCACTTTGTTTTTCTAAAATTTGCTGCAATATATAGGCACTTGCACCACCTGGCACATCCTCATCAATAACAGCTAATTTGTTGGTTTTTTGAAGAGAGTTTCCAATGATGTGGTGAATATCAAAAGGCAATAAGGTTTGTGCGTCTATTAGTTCTACGCTTATGCCCACCTCTGCTAACATTTGCATAGCATCTTGCACCACTCTTAAAGTAGAGCCATAAGATACTACTGTAATATCGCTTCCTTCGTTTATTATTTCTGGAACACCCAATGGCACGGTATATTCACCCAAATTATCAGGCATTTTTTCTTTTAAACGATATCCATTTAAACACTCAATCATAAGGGCTGGTTCATCAGAACGCATGAGAGTTTCGTACATGCCTGCCGCTTGCACCATGTTTCTTGGAGTAAGAACGTGCATGCCCCTAAGCGAGTGTAAAATCATTCCAATGGGCGAACCCGAGTGCCAAATACCTTCTAGTCTATGTCCGCGGGTACGAACAATAAGCGGTGCTTTTTGTCCGCCTTTAGTTCTATATTGTAAAGTAGCCACATCATCACTTAGCGGCTGCAATCCATATAATAAATAATCTAAATACTGAATTTCTGCTATTGGTCTCAAGCCTCTCATGGCAGTTCCAATACCCTGACCAATAATAGTAAGCTCTCTGATTCCGGTGTCGAACACTCTTCCCTCACCATGCTTTTCTTGAAGTCCGGCAAAGCCTTGATTTACGTCGCCAATTTTACCAACATCCTCTCCAAACGCCATTACACGAGGGTCTCTGCTGAGTAATTGATCAAAATAAGCTACCAACACTTCCCTGCCATCAACCATTTTAGATTCTGAGCTGTAGCTAGGTTTTACTTCCGTAACTTTTAATGCATTTTGTTGACTCTCACTAAACAAATAAGAGTTATATCTTTCTTGGTTAAGCGCTTCAAAGTTTTGTTTAAACTGAACCAAGGCATTTTTGGCAGCACCCACATGTTTGTGCGATAAGCGGATAGCTTTGTGCATTGCCACCCCAATATCTTTTCTGATAGGTTCAGAAATAGATTGTAATTGAGATACAAGTTGGTTTATTTCGGCTTGAACCGATGAATTTTCTGTGGCAAGATTTTGCAGGAGTTCAACACATTGGTTCAGCTCATTTTTTATAGGATTTAAATAAGCTTCCCAAGCATTTTTCTTGGCAATATTTACCTGAATTTTAGCTTCATTCTCGAGGGCATCTAAATCGGTTTCATTGCTTATTTCATTTTTAATAATCCATTCTCTGAAGCGCTTTATACAATCGTTGTCGGCTTCCCATTGTAAGCGTTCTTTGCTTTTATATCTTTCGTGAGAGCCAGATGTAGAATGACCCTGAGGTTGAGTAAGTTCAGTAACATGAATTAAACAAGGAACATGTTCTTCGCGGGCAATCTTGCCTGCTTGTTCGTACGCGGCGCATAAAGCGGGATAATCCCATCCTTTTACCGTAAAAATTTGATAACCATTGCCTTTTTCATCACGCTGAAATCCTTTTAAAATCTCGGAGATGTTTTCTTTTGTGGTTTGGTATTTGGCATGAACCGAAATTCCATACGAATCGTCCCATACAGAAACCACCATTGGTATTTGTAATACCCCGCCTGCGTTGATGGCTTCAAAAAAATGACCTTCGCTACTGCTGGCATTACCAATAGTACCCCAAGCTACTTCGTTTCCGTTTATAGAAAATAAATTTTCGCCAATAAGTTCTTGGTGCTGTCTGTAATATTTGGATGCATGAGCCAAACCAACCAAACGAAGCATTTGTCCGGCCGTAGGAGATATATCTGAAGAAGAGTTTTTTAAATTTTTTAAATCTTTCCAGTTTCCATGCTCATCGAGGGTGCGGGTTCCATAATGACCATTCATCATTCTTCCTGCGCTGGCAGGTTCTGCGTTTACATCTGTATGTGCGTATAGCTGAGCAAAAAATTCTTGAATACTTAGCAAGTTGCTTGCCATCATAAACGTTTGATCACGATAATATCCACTTCTAAAATCACCGTTTTTGAAAGCTTTTGCCATGGCAATCTGAGGCAATTCCTTTCCGTCGCCAAATATCCCAAACTTTGCTTTACCTGTTAAAACCTCTTTTCTTCCCAATAAGCTGGTAAGTCTGCTCTGAAAAGCTATGCGATAATCTTCTAAAATTACCGCTTTATATTTTTGCTCGTCTTGTGCCATTGCAATATCTGTCATGACTAATTAAAAAATTTCTACAGTTCCAAACCTAAAGATTTTTGATAATTATCCAAAACAATCCGGGGTAATTATTTCTTATTAGCTTAAAATTAGTATTTTTAACATATTTGCCAAACATGATAGACGCATTAGTTCCATTAATTTCTCTGATTGCTTTAGAAGTAATTTTAGGGATAGACAATATAATATTCATCTCCATTTTGGCAGATAAGCTACCCGAAAACCAGCGCGGAAAACTCAGGCTTTACGGAATAGGATTGGCTATGGTAATGCGATTGATTTTGCTTGGATTTATAGCGTGGATTTTAAAATTGGATCATACCTTATTTAGTTTATTTGATATAGACTTTACCGGAAAAGGTCTCATTTTAATTGCTGGCGGATTGTTTTTGATTTTTAAAAGTACCAAAGAAATTTACCATAAAACAGAGATGGCCAAAGAAGATGATTTGCCTAAGGCAAAAGCTTCTAGTTTTGGGGCTATGTTGCTGGAGGTTTTGTTGTTAGATTTGGTATTTTCTATAGATTCTATTGTAACGGCAGTGGGTATGGTTCAGGAGCTTTGGGTAATGTACACAGCTGTAATTGTAACTGTACTTATAATGTTAATTGCATCTAAGCCTATCAGTGATTTTATCAAGAAGCATCCTTCCTTTAAAATTTTGGCATTAAGTTTTTTAATGATGATTGGAGTGTCGCTTTTGGCCGAAGGTTTTCATTTTGAAATTCCAAAGGGATACATCTATTTCTCTATGGCCTTCGCCTTTATGGTAGATGTAATTCAGATAAAAACGATACCTACAAAAAAGGATTAATCCGCTTTTTTATCGGTTTGAACCGAGTAGCTATTTTTACTCTTTTTGTATATTGTTTTCCTATTTTTGTCGATACTATTATTTGTACCTTTGGAATCTTATAGAAAAATTGTTTTCAAAATATAATTTATGGTAGTTGATAGAGAGAGGTATAACCAATTATTTTATGCAGTATTACATTCATCGGAGGCGCTTATAAGCGATAAAGATGAGCATGAGGTAATGAACGATGTGTTGTCTGTGTTGGGGCCAGCTGCCGATGTTGATAGGGTTTATATTTTTAGGAGTAGTTTTGAAAATGGCGAATATGCTTATTTGCATTACGACTATGAATGGGTGAAAAAGGGGGTGGTAGCACATTTAGGATCAGACCTATTATCTGCAGTGCCTTGGAGTGAGTTTGAGTGGATGAAGGAGATTTTGTTGAGTGGTTCTAGTTATTCTGTAAATGTAAATGAGCTCGAGCCTGGTGAATTTAAAGAGACATTAGAGGTTCAAGACATTAAGAGTGTTTTATTTACTCCCATAATATTTGATTCTAAATTATGGGGGTTTATAGGTTTCGACGATTGTACAAACTACCGCACTTGGTTAGATATGGAGGTGAGTACATTGTTGGCCATTTCTGCTAATATCGGTGCATTTGTGAAACGTGCAGAATTAGCGATTCAAGTGAATAAGCAATATCAAGCTATGAATCGGCAGAAAGAATTTTATGAAACTATTTTCAATAATATTCCTGCTGATATAGTAGCATTTGATAAAAATCACAAGTATTTATTCTTAAATGCCTATGCCGTTCGTAATAAAGAAGTGAGAGATTGGTTAATTGGCAAAGATGATTTTGAATATTGTGAGGCAAGGAATAAGCCAAAGGATATTGCTATTTCTAGAAGAGAGCATTTTAAGAAGATTGTAGAAAATAAAATTCCTCAGCAATTCGAAGAAAAAATGAATCAGGCAAATGGTAAAAATACTTTCCATATGCGAGCCATGCATCCTGTTTTAAATGAATACGACGAGGTTGATTTAGTTATTGGATATGGAATAGACATTACTACCATCAAAGAGCAGGAAGATATTATTTTACGTCAGAATGAAGCTATTATTAACTCGCCAGATGGTATTGCTTTGTTAGATAATAATGGGCTATACACCTACATGAATCCAGCTCATGAAACTATTTTTGAATACGGAAAAGGAGCGTTGATTGGAAAACATTGGCAGCAATTATATGAGCCTGAAGAATTGGAATACATTTCTCAAACAGTGTTTCCGGTTTTACAAAAAAAGGGTATTTGGGGCGGACAAGTAAAAGCAAAAACGAAGAATGGAAAAGACGTTTTTCAAGATTTAACATTGAGGTTATTGCCAGATGGCTCATTAGTTTGTATCACGCGCGATGTGTCTGAGTTGGTTCAAAACGTTAGATTATTGAAAGAAACCAATCAGAAATTAGAGTTGGCTATTAATACCACTAAACTTGGTTTTTATGAGTGGGATATGATCAATGATGAGCTCATAAGTAACGATATTTTTAACGAGATTTTGGGTTTTAATAATGTTGAAAAACATACTCATGTAGCCAATGATTGGTTTAGCGCGATACATCCAGATGATGCGGATTTGGTGCAAGAGGCTTTAGACAAACAATTTGCAACAAAAGAGGGTGAAAATCTTAATAATTACAGCATTGAATACCGAATTAAAAACTCTAATGGAGAATATATTTGGGTGCTCGATATTGGGAAAGTAAGTAAGTTTAGTGAAGAAGGAAAGCCAACTTATATGGTTGGTTTTATGGTAGATATTTCTAGTAATAAAAGCATTGAAGAGAAAATTAGGTTCAGCGAAAAACGTTATCGTGATTTAGTTGAAAATTTACGTGAGATTATTTTTGAAACGGATGCAGATGCTAATTTTACTTTTTTAAATCCGGCATGGAACAAATTAACTGGATATAGCTTAGAGGAATCACTAGGCAAGACGTTCGTAGATTTTTACTATCCTGAAATAAAATATTTAGAAGAGTCTTTTAGTAAATATGATATGCTAAAGAGGCAACCAGAGTATTTGCATTTAGAGATGCCATTGCAGCATAAAAATGGAAGTTTGCTTTGGTTTGATGTAGAGATAAACAAAATATTTAACGAATCGGGTGAATTAAAAGCAACTGTTGGTTCAATAGAGGATATTACCAAGCGTAAATTAGCAGAAGAAGAACTTCGTCAGGCACTAGCCAAAGAGAAACAGTTGGGCGATTTAAAATCTCGGTTTGTGGGCATGGCATCGCACGAGTTTAGAACGCCTTTGGCAGGTATTAGAAGTAGTGCAGAGTTAATTATGCTGCACATGAGGAAAAGTGGGGTTGATTTGCCAGAGAAATTAGTTACAGGAATATCGGGCAAGATAGACAATATTGTATTTGATGTAGATAGAATAACGGGCTTAATGACAGATGTTCTCACAATGGGTAGCATCGAATCTCAAAAAATCACCTTCCAACCTAGCTCAGATAATATTGTTGCATTTACAGAGAAATATGTTCAAGCCGAGGCTCAACGTTATTTATCGGGTCATACTTTAAAATACGAAACAAATGTAGACTCTTGCATGGTTATGTTTGATCCAAAATTAGTGTTGCATGTATTCAATAACATGATTAGTAATGCAGCCAAATACGCAGCACCTAATACCGAAATTACAGTAAAGGTTAGGAAAAGAAAAAAGGATATTCAAATCATGTTTAAAGATCAAGGTATCGGAATTCCATCTAAGGAGCTGCCTTTTATTTTTGATTCCTTCTTCAGAAGTTCTAATGTAGAGAATATACCAGGTACGGGTTTAGGATTATCTATTGCTAAATATTTTATTGATTTACATAAAGGAACCATTGAGATTGAAAGTGAGGTTAACCAAGGTACAATTGTTATTTTAGGATTTCCTATAGAAAAATAAGATTGCCGCTATTTAAATATAGACGCTTCTAAATAAATTCTTATTTTTGGCGCTTATATTTATTTATGTTACGATCTATGACAGGCTTCGGTCAGGCCGAAGTTGAAACAGACAAATTTACGGTTAAGGTAGAACTCAAAAGTTTGAATAGTAAATTCTTTGAATTGAGTTTACGAATGCCCAGAAATTGGCAGCATAAAGAACTAGAATTGCGAAAAGAAATGGCAAAATTGATTGAGAGAGGTACGGCTCAATTAAACATTCAAATTAATTATAAATTGGCCGATGATCGCATTACACCTATCAACAGAGAATTAGCTGTTTACTATTTAAACGAAGTAAAATCCTTAGCTCAAGAAACAGGTTTTGAAGCCAAAGAATTACTCAGTAATATTTTCGATATTCCCAATGTGTTGCAGCCTAATGATGAAACACCAGATGATGAAGATTGGGTTCAAATTATGTTGGTGGTTAAAAAGGCCTTTGAGCAATTTGATGCCTACCGTTTACAAGAAGGAAAAAGCTTAACACACGAGTTTTCAAAAATGGCGGCCAATATTCTTCAAAAAATGGAGCAGCTGGCCCCCTACGAATCGGAGAGAATAGAATCTGTTAAAGAGCGATTGCGTAAAGAATTGATGAATTTAAATCCAGAGCAATTGGATAAAAATAGGTTCGAACAAGAACTTATTTATTATATTGAAAAACTTGATATTACCGAGGAGAAAGTGCGATTAAAACAGCATTGTGTGTATATGGAAGAAACCATTAAGCAAGCTTCTACTGGCAAAAAGCTTGGGTTTATTGCTCAAGAAATGGGTAGAGAGATAAATACTATTGGCTCCAAGAGTAATCATCCCATTATGCAACGTTCGGTGGTAGAAATGAAAGAAGAGCTAGAGAAAATTAAAGAGCAA
>JAKRSG010000090.1 GCA_022402405.1 Bacteroidia bacterium
CCACTATAGGCAATGCTTTGGCGAATTTGATCGTATACCCTACCCGTGCTAAAATTAGCGAAAGTACCCGTAAAAGGAATCCAACCACCAATAGTTAAACCAGCAGCTACACCCATCATATTGGCCTCTGCAATACCTACCTGAAAGAAACGCTCAGGATGTTCCTTTTGAAAAGCATCCATTTTTAGAGAGCCTGTTAAATCTGCACACAGCGCCACTACACGCTCATTGCTTTTTCCTAATTCAGATAAACCTGCACCAAATCCGCTTCTGGTGTCTTTTACGTTTTGTATATCAAACTTTTTCATTGCACTTAATTAATTCAAAGTAATATTAGTTGCTTGTCCGCTAGTAATTTTAAATACCCTTTCAAAGGTATAACTACTCTTACTTGCGCCCTTAGCACGATAAATAATTTTATAATCACCCGGCTGCATTACAATCACATGATTGCGCTTTTCAACAGGAAATTTATATACCCAAACCAACTCATTTCGGATGGTTTGATACACGTCTGCATAATAATCTTGTGCCTGACAATTTACTACCAATTTACCCGGTTGAGGCAATTGTAAAGTAGTAGTATAACTTTGGTCGATACTCACCTCACGCACCATTCTTGGTATACTTAACACCTCCACTTCATACTTGCCTACCAGATATTTTTCTTTGGTATTTCCATCTTGCACATGCAAGGTTTTGTCTGAACCCTTTTGCCTTACCAAAAACTGCAAACCATTATAATTGGTTAGCCCTTCTACCTTCACCATCAATTGCCCTTGCGGCGCATCTACACCAATGATAGTATGTTTACCCGGTGTTACATCAATATTTTCTTTTACCACCGGAGGTATCGTATGAACCACCATTCTGTATCTGTAAATAGGATCAAGATTAATGGTATCTGGGTTACCACGCTCGTTTATGGTATGCATGTAGTTGTATAATAACTGACCCGAGTTCATGTCGTAAAAACTCATGTTTACATTCGTTTCAGTAGGCTTGCTAAATACATCTAACAAGTTAACCTGGGCGGTGGTATTGTTTAGAGCCTGCGATACAACTATTTTAAGCGCATCATCAAATCCTTGCTCCGTGTTGGCATCATAATAACGCCCCACACAATCAAACGCTTTTCTAAAATCTTCGGTTGAACCAAGGCCAATAATAAACGGTTTTAAGATTACTCCCTGACTTTGCAGAGCTTCAGAAACTGCACAAGGATCGCCCTGACATTCTTCTATACCATCTGTGATGAGAATAATTACATTTCGAGTATAAGGCTCTTTAGGGAAGTCGTAAGCAGCTTGCAAGAGGGAGTGTGCAATTAGTGTAGTTCCTTTAGGAGTAATGGCCTGAATTCTCTCCTTTACCTCATTAAAATTATTTGGCCTAAATGGCACTTCTAAACGCGTATCTTTACAATTACGCTGATTTGGCGGCGAGGTATGTCCGTATACCCTAAGAGCAATTTCTAAGTTTGGAGTTCCAATTAAACTATCGATAGTTTTGCCTAATAATTTACGAGCAACATTAATTCGAGTGTCTTTATCCATTCGAGCATACATGCTACCACTGGCATCGAGTAAAAATAAAATTCTGGTTTTTATCGGACGAGGGGTTTGGGCAAAAGCAGATATGCCCATGAAAACACAAACTAATAAAACCCAAAAATTCTTTTTTAACTTTACCATACAATAGAAACGATTATTAATAATCTCCTATTGTCTCTGGCAATTGAGAGAGTGCATTAGCCAATTCTGCATCATTAGGAGCTACACCGTGCCATTTATGACTTCCCATCATAAAATCTACCGGATAACCCATTTCCGTTTTCATAACAATAAAAATAGGTTTCCCCTTACCACTAAGCGATTTGGCCTGTGCCATGGTATCTATAATATTCTGCACATTATGACCATCCATATGTAAAATTTCCCAACCAAAAGATTTCAATTTCTCTGCAATATCATCACCAAGTCCCATTACTTCTTTGGTTGAACCATCTATTTGTTGTCCGTTGTAATCTATTGTTACAATTAAGTTATCAATTTTATGATGAGCAGCAAACATGAAGGCTTCCCAATTCTGACCTTCCTGAATTTCGCCATCTCCCATTAAAACATAAACCAGACGATTATCTTTATTAAGTTTTTTAGCCAATGCAGCACCTGCCGCGGCAGAAACTCCTTGTCCTAACGAACCAGAAGCAATGCGCACACCTGGCAACTCTTCATGCGTGGTTGGGTGACCTTGTAAACGCGTGTTTAATTTTCTAAACGTCTTTAATTCCTCTACCGGAAAATACCCAGCGCGAGCTAAAACACTATAAAAAACTGGAGATATGTGTCCGTTCGATAAAAAGAAAATATCCTCATTAACACCATCCATATTAAACTTGGGATCATGTTCCATCACATGAAAATATAGAGTGGCCAAAAAATCGGCACAACCTAAACTTCCGCCTGGGTGACCACTTTTGCAACCGTGCACCATTCGGAGAATATCTCGGCGTATTTGTGAACTTAAACTACTGATTTCTTGAGCACTTAACTTATTCATGATTCTTAATATATGAGAATGAAAGTGGCAAAAGTACAAAGTTATGCTGAGCTTTAAAAGTATGTTCCTATATTTACCCTATGAAATATATCAAAATCGGTTTAATCATTACCCTTTTAATGCCATTAAGTTCCTGCAAAGTTGGGCGCTTTATTTGGTACAATTTTGCAGATGTAAACGACCATAAAATATTCCCATCTCGGCCCCTTACAGCTCCATCAGTAAAGTGGCCATACCCTATTGCTA
>JAKRSG010000010.1 GCA_022402405.1 Bacteroidia bacterium
ACTCATGCGCTAGAACGCCGCTAAGGTTTATTTCGTGGTTTGTTGGGTTGGGGTAAAGTTTTAAATTTTGAAGAGTTTCAATGGCAGAAATTCCCGTGCTTGGCACACAAATAACTTTGTTTAAATACTTCCAAATATCGTTGTTAAAGGTAACCGGCACTTCGCCATTATCGCCCGGTGCATCTCCAACCCTTACCACCACCAAATTTTTGGAAGGCACCACGTTTATAAGTTGTCCGTTTTTACCCATAGCCGCATACATATCCTTAGGCGCATTGGGCGCCAAATCTGTATTAAACACAATTTGCGAACCCGGAAACATCGCCTTTCCTTTTCCGTTTAACCATGTTAAATACCCATAAGATGGGTTCAAATTTTGAGAACTATTTACCATCGCATTAAAATAGTGGATATCGTTCAACACCCCTGTTTGTTCCCATTTTCCTTGGTTCAGTAATAACAAACCAAACCTTGCCATACTGCGGGGGTTGCTTACCAAAACATTATTATAACCAATACTTGTCCAGATGCCATTTATGCCCGTTTTGTTTCTAATCTCGGTGTTAAAATATTGCTGAAAGCTTCTTCCACTAGCCGATTCAATTACTTTATCTAAAAGCGTATAAGGTGCATTATGATATGCCCAACGTGTGCCAGCATCCGCTTTATAAAGCAAACAAGAATCTGCTGTGCAATCTTTATCTAACCCATCATCCAATCCGCTTGTCATGTTCAATTGATGGTAAATACTTATCTTATCTTCTTGGGCTGAACCTAAACTTGTCCAACCGCGGCCTAAATACTTGGAGCTGGTATCGCTTAATTTTAACAAACCATTTTGTTGGGCCACGCCAACCATAAAAGCGGTCATGGTTTTACCCGCCGATGCCCAATACCAAAAGCTATCTTGAGTAAAGGTTCCAAAATATTTTTCTAATACCATTTTACCATCTTTTAAAACGATAAAACCTTTGGTATTTTTAGTTTCTAAAAAATCGTATAAGCTATCTACTTTATCTGTGCACCAGCCCAAATCTGCTGCGGCAGTTGTGCTCCAAGTAGAACCCACCAAGGGAGGAAAATATAAGGTTTGTGCTTCTAATACTTGGAATTGGCACCACATACAAAGCAGGAATAAAAATTTTTTCATCATGGTAAGACGCAAGGTAATAAAATTGGTTTAATTGTTTCTTGGGTTCAAAAAAAATAAAGTTGAAAACTTTTAATTTCCGCAATTTTAAAAGCTTTTGAGAGCTACTTTTCAACACCTAATTAGAATGTATAAAGCATAGCGTACATTCGTTAACTAGATATTGATATGAAGTTCTCACACCTACACGTACACACACAGTTTTCTTTGCTCGATGGCGCGGCAGATATTGGCAAATTATACAAGAAAGCGCTCGCAGATAATATGCCTGCTTTGGCTATTACCGATCATGGCAACATGTTTGGAGCTTTTGAGTTTGTGGCCGAAGCCTACAAACATAAAAATGCAGATGGTACGCTTAAAGTAAAACCTATCGTGGGCTGTGAGTTTTACGTGGTTTCGGATCGAACCAAACACTCGTTTACGAAAGAAGATAAAGACATTCGCTACCACCAACTCATGTTGGCCAAAAATGAAGAGGGCTACAAAAACTTAATTAAACTGTGCTCACTTGGATACATGGAAGGTATGTATGGAAAGTATCCTAGAATCGATAAGGAGCTTATTCTAAAATACCATAAGGGTTTAATTGCTACTACCTGTTGCTTGGGAGCATCTGTTCCAAGAACCATTCTAAAAAAAGGAGAAGAAGCGGGAGAAATCGAATTTAAATGGTGGCTAGATTTGTTTGGAGAGGATTATTACATCGAACTGCAACGTCACGATATCCCAGATCAAAATAAGGTAAATGAAATCCTCATAAAATTTTCGCTTAAATATAATGTGCCTATAATTGCTTCTAACGATTCACATTATGTGGATCAGAAAGATGCTAATGCACACGATATTTTATTGTGTATAAACACCGGCGAAAAACAAAGCACCCCAACGGTAAAAGAAATAGATGATGATGTAAGTATAAAAGGGAAACGTTTTGCTTTTTATAACGATCAGTTTTTCTTTAAAACCACCGAGGAAATGTCGAAGGTATTTAGCGATATACCGCAAGCAATAGACAATACAAACCTAGTTATAGATAAAATTGAAACGCTCGATTTAAAGCGTGATATCTTGTTACCTAATTATGAAATCCCACAAGGATTTTTAACGCAAGATGATTACTTACACCACCTAACTTACATGGGTGCCAAAGAGCGTTATAAAGACATAACTCCAGAGGTTGAAGAGCGTTTAAACTTCGAATTGCATACCATTCGCACAATGGGGTTTGCTGGGTACTTTTTAATTGTATCCGACTTTATCCGTGCAGGAAGAGAATTAGGCGTGTTTATTGGTCCGGGACGTGGTTCTGCGGCGGGTTCTGCCGTGGCATATTGCATAGGCATTACCAATATCGACCCTATAAAATACGATTTGCTTTTCGAACGTTTCTTAAATCCAGATCGTAAATCGATGCCCGATATTGATACAGATTTTGATGATGCGGGTAGGCAAAAAGTAATTGATTATGTGGTAAAAAAATATGGCAGAAATCAGGTTGCGCAAATTGTAACGTACGGAACCATGGCTGCCAAAATGAGTATTAAAGATGTAGCGCGTGTGTTAGATTTACCGCTACAAGAAGCCAATGCTTTGGTAAAACTAGTGCCTGATAAACCGGGTATAGAATTGGGCAGATTGTTAAATGCCCCCATGGATGGCGATAAGAGTTTAAAAGATAAAGAGGGTTTACAATCGGAAGATTTAGACAATGTAAAAAAACTAAGAGAGCTATACAAAGGCACGGATATCATTGCGCGTGTATTAAAGGAGGCAGAAATATTAGAGGGCTCTGTGCGCGGCACAGGCGTGCATGCAGCGGGTATTATCATTGCGCCTTCAGACCTTACAGATTTAATTCCAGTAGCAGTTGCCAAGGATTCAGATTTATTGGTTACGCAGTTCCAGGGTAAGGTAATTGAAGACGCAGGTGTAATTAAAATGGACTTTTTAGGACTTAAAAACCTAACCATTTTAAAAGATGCCATGGCGCTTATAAAGCAAAATCACAATGTAGATATTGTTTTAGAAGACATTCCGCTCGACGATGTTAAAACCTACGAGCTCTACCAAAGAGGCGAAACCAATGGTACTTTCCAGTTTGAAAGTGCCGGTATGCAAAAGTACCTCAAAGATTTAAAGCCAGATAAATTCGACGACCTCATAGCCATGAATGCCTTGTATAGACCGGGCCCTATTCAATATATTCCTAACTTCATTAATCGTAAACATGGTAAAGAAACCATCACCTACGATTTGGAGGTAATGAAGGAATACCTTGAACCTACCTATGGAATTACGGTTTACCAAGAGCAAGTAATGTTGCTCTCTCAAAAGATTGCCAACTTTACCAAAGGTGATGCAGATACCTTGCGTAAAGCAATGGGTAAAAAAGACCGATATACCCTAGATAAAATGAAGGGTAAGTTTATTGAAGGCGCAACAGCTAATGGTCACCCAGCCGATAAACTAGAAAAAATATGGACAGATTGGGAAGCCTTTGCTCAATACGCATTTAATAAATCGCACTCTACCTGTTATGCCTATGTTGCCTATCATACTGCTTATTTAAAAGCTCATTACCCAGCAGAATATATGGCTGCGGTGCTTACCACCAATTTAGGAAACATAGAGAAAGTTTCGTTCTTTATGGAGGAGTGCCGCCGCATGGGTGTACCTGTTTTAGGTCCGGATGTAAACGAATCGTTTGCCACTTTCTCTGTTAA
>JAKRSG010000091.1 GCA_022402405.1 Bacteroidia bacterium
CAAATTTGTATTAGCTGAATATGACCTTGATATTACAAAGCCCTTGTGGGTTGTGGATACACTTTCTAACACCTCTGGCCCTGAAAATCTATCGTCTCTAGCATACCTAAATGGAAAAATTTATCTGACGGGTTATAGTGGATGGGGCAGCAGTACTGTTGGGATTATGAAACAATACGAGTGGGGGGGGAAATTAAATTGGGAGAATTCGGATAAATATTTGTCAGGATATTTTAGGATTTTGGATTCCACAATATTCTTTTTGAGTGGCATTAGAAAAGTCTTAGAAAATGGAATTATTGAAAACAAATGTCAAGGAAGTTTAATTTATGAAAATACTCTTAAAAAATACACTATTTTTGATTCTGAAGGTTATTTTGGTAGTTTTAGAAATACCTACCAAACTTTTCAAATAGGGCATATAGCTAACTTGACCTCAGAATTTAAAACAGAAAAAGAAAAATCGATTAAGGTTGATTATTGCTTAAACAATACTTTCGGTCCTGTTGATAAAGACTCTTGGGTTTATATAAGTGTTTTTTTAGATTCAAACGATGACGGGAAAAGAAAACTTCGTCTCGAAAAAATCAATAAAAATTTGGATTGACATTAAACAATTGGAATGTTTTGCATAGAAGTATTCAAACATGAAGCTTAAACTTTTTTTGGACCAACAATGAATATACATTATTGGTCCCTAGCGTATTGAAATGACATAACTAGTATGCCTAATTTTACTCAATTAAAATCTTCTTTGTTACTTGTTCTTGGCCTTTGCGAATAACCAATAAATAGACTCCACTGCTTAGGGTGCTCGTATTTATTAGGTTGTAATTGCCAGTTAGTTCTTGCTGTTGCGCAACTCTTGCACCCAGTATATTAATAAAGCTAAGTGTGGCCCCATCTATTTTGGATCCTTCTAAAATAATTTCAGATTTACCTGGAATTTGGTAAACTTTTAAATCATGAAACCCAGCAATATTATTAAGGCTTGTTTTAATGATATTATACAAAATAGATTTTCGTTTGCAACCGAAATCATCTATAACCTCTACTGCATAATTACCGCTTACTAATACCTCAAATGTTTTAGCATTTGCTCCCGCTATGGGTGTAGTTTCGTTATACCATTGATAGCTACTAGCAGTTATATTGCAGCTAAGAGTATTACCTGTTTGATTGATTATTGGAGCACTCTCAAATCCATTTACATAAACAGTATCCTTGGCCGAACCTACGCATCCATTAGCATTTGTTACGCTATAGGTTATTACATGGCTACCAATGCCAGCTGTAAGTACATTCAATGTATTGCCACTCACTCCAGTTCCACTGTAGGTTCCGTTGATTGGTGTGCCTCCGCTTAAAGTAAGCGAGGCTTGCGGATAACAGGCAATTTTGTTTTCTAAGTTTAAGATTACAGTAGGCTTAGGGTTTGCCGTAACTACAATTTTATTCGATAAAATACTTGTTGGCACAGCACACGCTGCATTACTAGTTAAACGACAACTCACGGTATCTTTGTCTTTTAGCAAGGTGGTAGAAAAACTACTTGCCGAACCACTTTGTGCTATTCCATTAATAAACCATTGATATTGTGGAGCGCTTCCTCCATTGGTAATTTGGGTTCCAAATGTAACATTTGTCCCTTCGCAATGTGTGCTATTACTGGTGTTAATTACAATGGTTGGCACGTTTGCAGCAGTTACATTTATAAAGTTTGTTTTCACCTTTTGATTGCTTGTGTTGCTATTACTTGCGTTTAAGGTAACCGTGTAACTTCCTCCTGCTAAAAACTGTACTTTAGGATTTTGCGAATTGCTATTGGTTCCTTCTACATAGCTTACTGTATTCGGACTAAAACTCCAATTCCAAGTATGCGGATTGTTGGTAGTTTGGTCGGTGAAACTTACCGTAGTTAGTCCACAAGTATTAGTACTCGAAGCATTAAATTCTGCCACCGGAGGAGGAACATTAGATACACCTGTAACACTAATATCATCTATGTATAAGTTGTTACCATAAACACTAATATTCTCAAATTTTATTCTTATGTCTGAACCTACAAATGCATTTAGATTAATCGTTTTACAGCTTGAATATCCTGTGTTTCCGCACCAATCTGCAGAGTTAGAAGGAATAAATTCGCTTGTAAAGTTGGAATTAGTTATATAGACAAAAGGCGAAGTGGATTGTGTCTCTCTAAATGTTCCTATTCTAATCCATGTTTTTCCGCAATCTCTACTAGCAAATACTGCCAAAGAATCTTGGTAAATATTATCATATCTTCTATAAGCATGTTTAAAGGAAAGTGTTGCTTGAGATAATCCGTTTAAATTCAAGATTGGTGATATAAGTCCATCTCTTAATGGTGTATTTTCAGCCTCACTATAATCGAAGTTTTTAACCCCGGCGGCTAAAGTGCCGCTGCCATTGCCCGCCACAGGAAGAATGTTCCAGGTGGTTTTGCCATCTGGATTCTGAACTTCCCATTGACTGTATGTTGCACTATTTTCCCAATTCTCAGAGAAAGGAAGCGGAAGTCCACCTACTCGTATTAAATTTTGTTTTAGCAAAGAATCACTATTGCTACCCAAGGTAATTTTAAGCTGAACACTGTATAGTCCGTTTGAGTTTAATATTATTTTTGGTTCAAGAGATTGAGCATTGGTTCCGCCAACAAATTGGAAGCTATTAGGAAATATGTTCCAAGTTCTCGTTACCGTTCCGCTATTGCTGCTCGTATCTCTAAGGGTTATTGTATCTCCTATACAAGTGGCCGTTTTGTTTACACTGAATGCAATATTTGGTGGGTTATCTAAGCTAAAGGCATTACTTGTAAAAACACCTCTACCATGAGTAACAGCCATAACTGTATTATCAGAACTTCTAATTTGAAGCATATCTACTCTTACATTGGCTAAGCCTTTATTGCTGGCTTGCCAAGTTGGTGTCTGACTGTTAAAATTTGTTGATGCCCACACGCCAAGCTCGGTTGCTAAAATTACTTCATTTCTATTATTCGGATTAAAAAGAGCCCATCTAACCGGCATATCAGGAAGGTTTCCTTCTTTACTAACCCAACTTGTTCCACCGTTATTAGTGTACCAAACAGAGTTTACTCCATAATTAAAAAAGGTAGCAATTATTTCGTTTTCACTTGCCCCAATTTCTATACAAGAAACACTTCCTGCTGGCATGCTACTGGATGATATTTTAGTAGATGTAGCACTAGTATTTGCATTGCTAACCTTAAATATTTCACCAACATCGGTTCCTACAAAAATGGTAGACGAATAGGGAGATGAGCTAATATGACTTGCCTCATCTGTCATGCCGGTAATGGTAACAATTTCTGCCGAGGAAGGAGTGGTTCTTATCTGCCTTACTCTGTATAAACTGTTCGAATTTCTTCCAGTATACAGCACTTGATTTTGATTATCGTAGTCGGCTGGATTAATAAATTTCCCGGTATTATCATCATCTAAAAGCGTACTGTTAAAGTTAAGTCCTGCATTAGTTGAGCGGTAGAAATTATTGTAAACATAAGATGCTATTTGGTAGTTTCCATTTACTTGGTCAATAAAACAGAAAGCGCCATCGCCCCCATAAACTTCATTTGTAGCATTTATTCCAGCGGTGCTAAATCTTTGGGTACCGTTGTCTTGAGCACCAGCAAGCATAATATTTGAGCCTGCACCAGGATGAATTGCTCCCGCATAGAATTGAGTTACATTGTAGTTTCTATTCCTTTCGGCAATTACAGAACTAGTGGCGGCTGCAGAAATATTGGTTGAATAATACACTCCACCATCATTACCAAACAATAGAGTAGAAGATGAGCCTGGCCTATAAACTATGGCGTGTTGGTCGGCATGAACCAAAGCACAAGTTAATGAAGCTAAGTCATTGTTATTGGACCATTTTGAAATTTGTGGCCAAGTTGTTCCTCCATTTGTGGTTCTAAATAGGTCTATTCCACCAATAATCGCTGTGTTTGCATCATTGGGGTCAACAGCTAAAATTAAATCATACCAGGCCTGACCACGAGTAAAATCAGTAGTTGGAATGCCATTATCAGCATCTTCTGGTTCATTTAAGTCTACCCAAGTGGAACCACCATTAGTGGTTTTTTTAACAGCCTCAGCCTTGTTGTCATTTTCAATTACTGCATAAACAGTGTTAAAATCCGAAGGAGCACAAGCTATTTCAACCCGGCCTTTACCATTGGTAACAGGTGTAATATTGGAGGTAACCCAAGTAGTTCCATTATCTGAGTAATATATTCTGCCTCCACCGCGGTTGCTTGCGCTGTATGGCGCTGCTTTGCTACCTGCCCATATTCTACCATTAGCGGCAATTTCCAAATCTGCTACTACTAATTTTACCGTAGTAGAAGGAATATTTGGCGAAACATTCGTCCAAGAGCTACCACCATTTACAGAACGCTGAATACCCGAATTATTGGCACCGTGCCAAACGCCCAAATGAAAGCCGCCATCAACAGCAGCATACACAACGCTTTGGTTATTTTCTGCTCTAACAACTATATCTAGCACATAGAAAAAATTCTGAGTAGAACTTATTTGATTCCAATTATTTCCCCCATCTATAGATTTCCAAATTCCGGCGCCCCTTGCACTGGATGAACCACCAGATGTGAAACCTTCACCCGTTCCAACATAAATGATTGCTGGGTTTAGCGGGTCGAACGCAATACAAGAGATAGCAATATTTTGCCAGAAATCGTTAACAGGCACCCAACTCGAATTAGTATTTGTAATATCGTTGTTGTACCACAAGCCTCCCGTAACACCTCCTGCCCATACTTTTTTAAAAGTTGCATCTGAAGGGTCGTAAGCTAAGGCCCTTGTTCTGCCACCTACATTGTTTGGACCTCTTTCTACCCAAGGTGCAACATCAGAACCTGGAGCAACTTGTGCCATGCCTCTATTATTTTTAATAGTGGCAATAATGGATGGTAATCTTTCTTGAGCAGGTCTTCCCAAAGCTGGGTCTATGGTTCTTAAATAGTCTTGTTCCCAAGCCAAATCTGGTGCTGCTGGCTTTCCCATACCTGCATAGTCTGATGCAACATGCCTTCTTGGATTGCTGTATGGATGAGATTTTAAAAGTTGTCTATAAGCTTCTTTACCGTTGTTTGATTGATACGTTAAAAATAATATCGAGCTTGTTAAAACGGCAAAGATGCTAAGTAAAGAAAGCGAGTGCTTTATAATTTTCATAATGTTAGTTTGTAGATTTTATAAATTGAGTAATAGTCAGTTTTTCTATTCCTTTGTTTGTTCTTAAAACCAAGTAGGCTGGATTAAATGCTTGCTCATCTATAATTGGGTCGGCAGGTATTTTGGGATTTGGGTTTGCCTCATTTGGTTCAGGCCGGGTAACTAAATAGTTTACTTCTAGTTGGGTAAATTTAGTTTTTGTAAGTGTAAAATTCATTGGTTTGCCACCAATGATGATAGAATCTATTGTGATGGGTTCTTCCGTTTGAAGGTCAATTTTAAAAAGCATTCCTTTTCCACTTCCCATGGCTGCTTTATAGTTAGAATAATAACATACAGGACTCAGAGTGTTGTTTATTTGTATTTCAGATTTTGTTTGGGGACTTGTTTTATTCACTTGCCTGCTACATGCCACAAAACTGAAAACCATGGCTACAATAAAATAAGGGAGTTTAATTTTCATTAAAATTGGATTGATAAAAACAAATGTAAAAATTCTAAATAGAAATTCTATGCAATCTGTTTATTTTTCGATTCTGCTTGAGACTACTAATTTACTTTAATTCGGATTGTAATGTTAAGCTATTTGATTAAACTCAATCTATACTTATTTCCCACCTCTTACCTCACTTGTTCGAATGGGATGAATAAGGAGAAATTTGGCAAGAATCCATTCTAATAATCTAAAGAAGTGAATAAACTCTAAAATAGGGTTAAGGTAGTTTGTGATAATACAATAATTTCTATTGTATGGAGATTGGTGATGCATTCCGTGATGTCTTCTTGATTGAAGTAGTCCGATTTTTTGCATAGCTGTTATAATGGCGCCATTTTCTTTTTCTGTTTGGTGCGATTTTCTATGTATTTCATTCGATTGAGATGCTAATGCGATGCAGGCGGTATAAAAGAGACTGAACCAGCCTAAAAGTAGTGGTATGGCTATTAAAATAATACCTGTTATGATGCTCGTATTATTTCTTTGCCAGTAATTTCCTTTTAGAAAGGCTCTAGGTTCATGATGGTGAAGTAGGTTTGGTTCAATAATATGTTTGCCAATAAACTTCCAATTTGGGTTTCCATAGGTATCTTCTAACCAATGAAAAAATCCAGATAAAAAATCGGCACATAAAATAACCCCAAACGTTTGTAAACATAATAGTATCATATAGTGTGAATTTAATTTTCACAAAACACTATATGTTATGTTTGATTCGTAAATTACATTTTAAAAATTAAGAGATATATACTTGCAGGATTTATTTATTATGCTTTACAAATTTGTGTGGAACAATAAAAAAATCACTTTTCTTGAGTTTGCTCAAAAGATTTTGCGCAAATTGATAATGGGTAAATGATTTTCAACATAAAACACAAAAAAAGAGGCTAACTTATTAAGTTGCCTCTTTTTTTGATTGATTGAGTATTAATCACAATCCGCTACATTCATTTCAATTTCTAGCTCAGAAAATGAATTAGCTGCTGGTGCAAATATTTTTCCGCTTGGGTCATTTACATTGTTATCAACTCGGCCGCTTGCTCTGTAATACGATGCTCTGTATTCTTGTCCGGCTTCCAAATCTGACCAAGGAATATTGATTACATTCCAAACTTTATTATTTCTGGTTTCTTGACCAATTACTGTATATTTTTTCCATTTAACTCCACTTACTGCATCATCTTCTGGATAGATTAATGCCCCGCCTCTAGCAGGATTTGGTGTAGATTGGTAAGTGTTTTCTTTAATAAGGTAGATATTGGTACCTTCTGCTAAAACTGGTCTTTCAACCTGACCTTTGGTACATACTACACCAAAATATACTTTTAAGAATGTGTTTGGTGGTGGAACTTCTAATACAATTATACCGTTATCCGGAGCGTCTGTCCAGGTAGTTTCGTTAACTTTTTTGTATTGTACTTTTATAGAACACGTGCTACCCAAACTTGGTAAAGATGTAGTAAATTTTCCATTAGTAGATGGTTGAATAGCCTGAACAGACAAAGGAAAACTAAATACACCTGATGTGCCAAAATCGGCTCTTCTAAATTCATAATTACTTCCCGCTGTGCTGTAATTTGTAACCGTAAAATCTTTGCTAATCGAACCACATGAAATTACATAACTTGACTGGAACCAACCTACACTTGGTGAGCTGTAGCCAGATGATATTGCTATTGGTAGCTGAGATACTCCACGACTTGGCAGAAAAACAAGGAGCGAAGGACCTGAAGGCTGGGAGAAAAAACCCGGATTGTAGATTCCATCTGCAAAAACTGTATTCAGTGCTTTCCCAGATGAAAGAAATTGCAAATTGATTATTTCTTTTTCATTTACAAAATATTCTACTTCTTTACCAGTGCTATCTTTAAATTTATTGTTAAATGGAGTATTTGACGCCATAGCAAAATCTTGTTCAGTTTTTGTTAATGTATGAAACATATTTACAGTAATGTTTCCACTTGCAGGAGTACCATCTTCAAATGTAAATTTTGTACCCGCAGGTAATGTTACAGATGCCATTTCTGGTTTAGATGTTGTGGATGTTGAATTAATAGAGATTGCATTTGTGGTTCCAGATGAAGGAACAGTAAACGTAGTATCTCTTTTTGAAGCACCAGAAGGTAAATCGTTTTCATTTACTAATGTAATGGTATTAGTAGTTGGCATAATAGAAGTTAACGAATAGGTTAATCTTTTTGATAGATAACCTGGTACATTTAAATCCATATTAAAAACAATAGGGTTAGTTTCTGTTGGGTTTACACCTTTTCTTATACAAATACCAATTCTACCTTCCACAATTTTAAACGATTTTTTACCATCTGCATCATATAAGTTAGCTGCTCCTGGTCCGCTTAAGGTTACAGTAACATTGTCAAATTGAGCTTTTGAGAAGCCTGTTTTTGCATCAACTACCCTAAAGATGTGTGCAGCAGATATAGCATCTGTTTTTACTGATATAGCAAATCCTTCGAGAGGATCTTTGAATTTACATGCATTTAAGAATAATACTGTTATTAAAAATGTAAGTATTGATAGATTTTTTGTAAATTTAGTTTCCATTATGTTTACTGTTTTATGTTTAATTTTCAATTTTTCCTAATCTAAAGTTAAAGCCAAAGTTCATTACCGGCCACCAAGTTAAGCCACTAAGATTTTCTCTAAGTATAGGTTCATTTGCTGAAGTTGGTTCAAGCATACCAGTAGATTTAAAGCTTACTTCTGGAGCACCTGTATAATAGGCACCAATTTCAAAAGTAAAGCCAAAACGTTTTTTAGGTATGGCTCTTCCAAAACCAATACCAAGGTATGGGCTAGGTTTAACATTTAAACCGAATTGGATATCGCCCACTTCGTTTGGTGGAACCGATATTTCTCCAAATTTTGTAGAGTCTTTAGTTATAGCTGTAGCTGATACATCATTTAATAGTAAAGCATATCCTGCAGTGATTTTGAAAGCATTTCCAAATGGATGATAATCAAACATAGCTCCGATTGAACCCAATTTAACTGTAGCATTTGCCACTAATTTAGTTCCGCCAATTTCTGCTTCATAATTAGTTAAATCTGTTGAAAAATATCTACCTTCTAATCGACCATTAAATTTACCATTTTTTGATAAACCAACCGCCAATTGACCTCCAACACCATTAGTGCTTAGGTTTAGCCCAATTCCAAATTTGCCAGCTTGAGGTATAGGCTGAGTAACTCCTGTGTTTTGCGCATTAACCCCGTTTAGCAAGATGTAGGCCAAGGTAATTGCTGAGTAAAGTCCTTTTTTCATGTTTTGCCAATTAATTATAATTTCAACTTTTTGTATATATTTATCATCAAAAATAATATTTTTTGTTTTTAAACAAAAAATATATCCCTCGATAAATTAAATTAGTTTCATTACATTTAATTTGCTAGCAGTAAGGAAATATATTCTAGAAGAATGATGAAGAAAGATTTTCTTTTGGTTGCTACCTGACTTCTATATACTATAGAATTTACCTGAATAAGTTCGTATAGATTACTATACTCCTATTTTAAAAGTTCAATTATTCTAATACTTTGAGGCGCTAAATCTATTTCTGAAATATTGCTTATTTTTTGCTCTGCTACATGGTCGAAGCCAGTTTTGAAGCCTGTGAGGCGTTCTTCCATGCGTTTGGTGTCTAATTTTACTTGATCTGAGCCACTGTTTACGGCAATCATGAAGCACTCTTGGTCTGTATATCTAAAGTAAACATAGGTGCTTCCTTCTGGCGTAAATTGCATGAGACTACCATTTTTAAAAGCAGCATTTTTTTTGCGTAGGTGAGCCAGTTTTTTGATGTAATTAAATGCCTCGTTTTCTTTTTCTGTTCTATCTGTTGAATTAAATTTATTGATAGAATCGTTTGGCCAACCACCGGGGAAATCTTGTCTTATTTGACCATCACTTGTTCTTGGGATTGGATTAGTTAATAATATTTCGGTTCCATAATAAATACTAGGTACGCCTCTTAAGGTCATTAATAAGCCTATACCCATTTTCCATTTTGCAAAATCTTCTCTTAGCTCTGTATAAAAGCGGTTTAAATCGTGGTTGTCGATGAAAGTTAGGTTCAGGTTGGGGTTTTCGTATAATCCATCCTGACAAAGGGTATAATATATTTTAGCCAAACCTTTGTCCCATTCTGCTTTTTGGTTCAGGCCATCCATAATTGCCCAAAACAGGTGAAAATCTTTAGCGCTGGTTAAATGGCTTGATTTTGGAGATAATTTATAGGCATTATTTTGGGTGAAATAGGCCATATTTAGCACGCTAGATTGTTCCCATATTTCACCAGTGGAATAAAAATCTGGGTATTCGTTGTGAATATATGCCATGCATTTATCCATAAATTCGTAATCATTATAGCTATACGTATCTATTCTAAAAGCGTCGATACCAGCATAATTAATCCACCACAAATAGCTTTGCATAAGGTAGGTAGCCACCCATGGGGTACGTTGGTTTACATCAGGCATTTGGGTGTCGAACCAACCATCAACCATTCGCTTTTTATCGTAATCACTGGCATAAGGGTCGAGGTGTGTAGTTGCCCGGTAGTTTGTTCTGGTAAATTCTGGCCATTGGTTTATAAAAGATTTATCGGGCATATCTAGCATCATCCAATGTTTAGAGCCAATATGATTGGGTACTAAATCCATCATCAATTTCATATTACGTTTATGTAGCTCGTTGCCCAGTTTTTTGTATAAGTCGTTACCACCTAAACGAGGGTCTGTAAGGTAATGGTCTGTTAAGGCGTATCCATGATAGCTGTATGCAGGTTGGTCGTTAATAAGGGTTGGGTTAAGCCAAACGCAGGATACTCCTAAATCTTGCAAGTAATCTAATTTATTGATAACTCCTTGTAAGTCGCCCCCATGCCTACCATTTAGTGAATCTCTGCTAACCCAAGGCTCGCGCATAGATTTAATAGCATCATTTTTAGGGTTTCCATTGCTGAACCTATCTGGGAAAACGAGATAAACAAAATCTGACGGATCTATTTGTCGAGTTTCTTTTTTTAGTGTTTCTAATTTGTAGTTTATGATACTTGATTTACCATTTGCTTTAAAATTTAAGATGATTTGATTGCCATGGTAGTTATTCAGATTAAGGTAAACCAGCAAATAGTTGGGGTTTTCAAGTTTTTTGATGTCGGTGATTGTTACGTCGGGAGTATTTAAACTCACCTCAAACTTTGCTGTATTGTTTCCATACACCAAAAGTTGCAGCTCCCGTGTTTCTAAATTATGCCACCAGAATTGCGGGTCTATTCTTTTAATTTCTGGTTTTTGGGCCAGCGAAACCTTGAAAAATAGAGTAAAGATAATTAGTGTTAATTTAGAATACTTCATCATACTTTTATTACCAGCTAATGTTAAACTTTGAATTATTGTTTTTGATACAAACTGTTTTAACAGTTGATTTTTTTCCATCTATACTTTTTCCAATTGGGTCGAACTGAGATACACCGGGAATAAGTTCTATCGTTTCTTGTTTCAAGCTTAGTTCAAGGTTATCTAATTTCACTGATTTTTGCGAATTAAAGCCATGCATAATTAATTTAATATTTTTAAATTTAGAGCTGTAATTACCTTGAACGGTTTCAAAAAGTAGTTGTTTTTTGCTTGCCTCAAATTCTATTTGTCGCTTGAAGTATTTTCCGTCTTGGTACCCGTAGCCATCGCCGGCATCTTCATAATAAGTAAATGAGTTATTGGCCTTACCCATGTAAATATGCAAATACAAGGTATCGTGAGGCATTTCTTTGGCACTTTGAACAACAGATTGCATAGGAATTATGGAACTTCCTTTAACATATAATGGGAGTGTTTCCATTGGAGTTTCAACATATAATTCTTGTTTACCCTCGTATTTTCGTTCTGTGTTTAAATCATACCATTCACCTTCTGGCAGGTATACTTTGTTTATTTCCTTATTGCTCACTACTGGTGCTACCATTATAGATTGCCCGAATAGATATTGATTTTGGTATTTCCAATCATAAATCATTGGGTCTAGTGTATAATTAATGGCCAAACTTCTGGCAACGGGCATACCATTTTGCGTAGCTTCAAAAAATGTTGAATACAAATAAGGCATCAGTTTGTATCTAAATGAGATATAATTGCGTACAATTTCTTCTACTTTTTCTCCGTAGCTCCATGGTTCACTGTCTTTAGCATCAATCATTTTATGACTTCTAAAGAAAGGACAGAAAGCGCCAATTTGCATCCATCTGCTAAATAATTCTTTACTTGCTTCTCCGGCAAAACCCCCAACATCATATCCAGAATTAGCAACACCGCTTAATCCGAGACTATTTACTAAACGAACGCCTGCCATCATATGGTCGTCTTCTGGGCGGTTATCGCCTGTCCAAATAGCAGAATAACGTTGTATTCCGCTATAGGCTGCACGAGTAAGGATAAAAGGTCTTTTTCCAGACATTAATTTTTTGGTTCCTTCAAAAGTGCTTCTTGCCATTTGCATACCATATACGTTATGCCATTCTCTGTGTGAAGTTTTTTTGCCATCAAAGTTGGCTTCAACTAAATCTGGAAATCTTTGTCCCCAAGTAGCGGGTTCATTCATATCATTCCAAAATCCATCAATACCATCATTTACATATCCTTTGAAAGAGCTACCCCACCAATCTCTAGTTTTTGGGTTTGTAAAATCTGGGAAATGACACCATCCCGGCCAAACTTGACCAGTATAATTTGAGCCATCAGGATATTTGAGAAATAAATCTTTTGATAAACCTTCTTCATAAGCTTTGTATTCTTTTTCTACTTTAATTCCTGGGTCTACAATAACTACATTTTTAAATCCCATACCCTCAAGTTCGTCTAGCATTTTTTTAGGTTGGGGGAATCGGTTATTATCCCAAGTAAATATTTTGTAATTATCCATGTAATGAATGTCGAAATAAATTACATCAGCAGGTATTTTCTTTTCTCTAAAAGTTTTGGCTAATGATATTACTTCTTTATCTGGATAATAACTGTATCGACATTGCTGAAATCCTATGCTCCAAAGTGAAGGCATTTCCATTTTTCCAGTTAAATCTGTGTAAGATTTAATAATTCCTGCTACTGATGAATTGGCAATAAGGTAATAATTCATTTCACCTAATTCTGCTGTAAAGCTAGAAAATCTGTTATTGGAAGCACCGAAATTAAAATGTGATTTGTGCGTATTATCAAGAAAAATACCATATACTTTATTATGATGTATACCCATAAAAAATGGTATAGTTGCGTATAATGGATCTCCATTGCTTGGGTAGGCAAAAAAATCTGTATTCCAGTTGGTATAACCTTCTCCTCTTCTATTAAGATTTCCGGTTTTTTCGCCTAGACCAATAAACTTTTCATCATCTTGTATTTTTTTATAAGTGGTAACTTCTTCACCAATCCAGCTTGTTCCGAAGTCTTTTTCATCCTCATTTAATACATTTCCTAACTTATCTTTAAGTGTGAATCTTAGGGGATTTTTATTTATTTCAAGTATACAAGAATCTGTTTTTATAATAAACATTCCTTCTTCTTTTTTTAATTCGAAAATTCCTTTGGTAGGGCTTGCAATAACTGCATAACTAAAGCTATTAAATGATTTCTCTTTGGTTGCTTGAATTCTAATAACGCTTGGAGTATAAACTTGAACTTTTACATTTCCATTATCTGTGTTTAGAATTATACCTTCTTCTATTTCAGAAAAGGAAGTAACAGAAGACAAACTTTTACTTAATGACTGCGCTTGCTGATTAACGGAAAATAGAATAAAGACTATTAAAATTGTAATATTTTTCATATGTTTTATAATCTGATATTTTTGTAAAAATATTAGGTTCAAGATTGAAATCCAAATAAAAGTAATTAATAGTGTTTATTGTACACTATATAGGCTTTTGATAAACAATTTTTAATTTCTATATTTGTATTTATCAAAACCATGAAAAAAAACACCTTTAGAAACCATATTTCAGTAGACTGTGTAATATTTGGATACGATGAGCAATTTAATAAGTTGGAGGTACTATTAATTGAGCAGAAGAAACCTAATTTAAAGAGCAACAAAACTTTTGTATCACAATTTGCCTTGCCTGGCGACTTAGTTAATGATGAAGAAGATTTAAATGATGCCGCACAAAGAGTTTTAGATGAATTAACTCATGTATCTGGGCTCAACCTTCGCCAGTCAGGTTGTTTTGGGGACCCCATGCGTGTTAAGCAGCCCAAAGATAGGGAATGGTTGCATTTGTATCGTCAAGACCCAGATGCGAGAGTTATTACAGTAACCTATTATACCTTAGTTAGGAAAGAGATGATTCAGCCTGTGCCTGGTTCGTTTGCTCAAAATGTAGTTTGGAAGAATGCTAAGCGGGTTCCGTCTTTGGCTTTTGACCATAATTTAATAGTAAAGCAAGCATACAACAATTTAAGAAGAGATTTTGAACAAGAACTATTTGCCAAGGCATTGCTTCCTCAAAAGTTTACGCTCAAGAATTTACAAAATTTGTATGAAGTTATTTTTAATACAAATTTTGATAAAAGGAACTTTATAAAACGAATAAAGAAGGAAGATAATTTAACAGAGTTAAGTGAAAAACAAAAAGGGACCATGTATAAGCCTTCAAAATTATATAAATTTAAAAGGTAATTCTTAATTTAACACATAAATAAAAAAAGCCCGCTAAGCGAGCTTTTTTTATTTATGTGTTAATAGAATTATTGAACAACTAGCTTCAATGTTTTAATTTCTCCACGGTTGTTAGTTATCTGAACAAAATGAATACCTTTAGAAAATTCCTTGCTATTTAAAGTCATATTATTATCTAAAATTTCATTGTAGGTAGCAATAGTTTTACCTGCAATATCCATAATTATAACATTATGTGATTGTGCGAAATCATTAAATTCTAAATTTACTATACTGCTGCTAGGATTAGGGTATAATTTAACATTATTTATTAAATTGATTTTCTCATTTAATCCAGTAGTAGTTGTGTCTGCTAAGTTACAAGTGTTAAACACATATGCAAGAGTAACAGGGTTTGAACTCATACGAGTATAAGTACGATTGAATCCGCCAACTCCATTTGGCACAACACATGCGCGCTGATTTGTATCATTGAAGTTCTCTTCAGAGGCTGTAATTGATGAATCACCATTTACAAATTTATATGCAAATGATCCTGGGCAAATATTAACTGTTGTAGAATAAAAACCTGGTTTTCCGGCAACCGGACTTAAACGAATTGCTCCATTTTGCCAGTTTGGTGTAGTAAAGTTACCCATTACATAAACTCTTCCTTGTCCGTCTGGAGTTTCGTTGCTTAAATCTACTATAAATTGAACATCTGATGGAGCAGGTTTAGGGATACAACCACCAGGATTGGTAGAGTTATAACAAGTAAGGCCCAATGTATCATCTTTAGATAAAATCCACTTACGGTTAGCAATACCTTCCCAGCTGGTATTTCCATTTTTGTGGAAACGGAATTTAAATTCAAATTCACCTGAATCCATAACTAGTGTTACTCCATAAATGCTCGAAGTTCCGATTTTGTTTAATTTAACACCATTTCCCCAATTGGTGATTTCAGGCCTGCCACCAGCAACAGAAACAGAATCAAAGCCTCCATCACAATCGTTGTTTAACATATCTACAACAAAAGTTGCACTATAAGTTGGGATTGGAGCGGTAGGACATGGAGTACAAGAGGCAAAACAAACCTTGAAGGCTGATGATGCATTTGCAATTATTTCTCTATTTTTATCATTTCCAACACCACAAGCACTTGGCACACTTTCAGCATCATTCCAAGAATTTCCATTAATAAATTTAAATTGGTATGAGCCCGAATCTAAATAAGCTATCCACTCATAAACTTTGTTGTTACTAAACAAGTTTGCCATGGTAGTAGTAGAAGGATTCCAACCTTGCAAGCTACCAGCAATGTGAACGCCATTTGCATTTACTGTAGTTAATTGCATATCTACTGCAAAGCGAATTGCGAATTTTCCTGCTGGAGCACTTTCTCCAAATAATATTGCAGGAATAACTGAGGTATCATTGGCAATAGAATCTACATAAAACCAACGATTGTCGTTCTGACCACCATTAGTTTGGTTGCCAACTTGATTTAGAGAAGGAACCCCCTCGCTTTTATCCCAAGCGTTTCCATTGATAAATTTGAATTGCATTACCTGATTAGCTGGTGCATCTATGAAAGTAGAATAGATGTTGCCAGATTCTAAGTTTAATTGGGTTGACCCAGGGTTCCATCCTTGAAAATTACCGGCAACATGCACACCATTTGCATCTACAGTTTTGCCAGTCATGTCAACAGAAATCTTAACTTTTTTCGCAAAAACTCCCGAAACCATTGCGAAAGCTGCACTTAATAGTAAAATTTTTTTCATGTTTTGTTGTAAAAATTGTTGAACGAAAATAAAGAAATTGTAAATAAAAAAAAAAAAAGTGTCAGAAATACACTTATTTTTTTTTTATTCGCATTAGCATCGAAAAAATAGCATGAAAAAAATCAAACTATCTAGAGGAATATTTTACTTGTTACTTATAGTAAATTCTTTAGTAAATGCACAAGTTGTGTCTTTATCACCTGTTTTTCCTACACAATCGCAAAATGTGACAGTTACATTTGATGCATCTAAAGGAAATGGTGCTTTGGTTGGCCAAAGTATTGTATATGCTCATACTGGAGTTATAACTAATTTGAGTAACTCTCCAAATGATTGGAGATATGTTCAAGGAAATTGGGGTACAGATGACTCGCGCGTGAGGATGACATCTCTGGGAAGCAATAAATTTCAACTTTCATTTAATATTTCAACTTTCTATGGTGTTCCAAGCACAGAAAGTGTTAAAAGTTTGGCATTTGTATTTAGAAATGGCAATGGAAGTATAGTTGGAAGGAATACAGATGGTTCGGATATTTTTGTATCTATTAGTGATGGAAGTTTTCGATATAATATTATAAGTACGCCATTCGGGAATCCGCAAATTTTATTTTTAAATGATACCCTCAAATATCTTATCCAAAGCTCTGATGTTTCAAATATTTCACTAAATATTAATGGAGTTAATTTAATAACAAAGGAGTCGGTTCAAACAGTAGATACTTTTTTAACAGGAGCACAACTAGGCCTTGGTAAACATTGGATAAAAGCAGTTTTATTTCATAAAGGTAATACTTATGTTGATTCTGCTTTAGTTGTCGTTCGTGGAGTTTCTAGCACTTTTGTTGGGGAGTCTCCTGCAGGCATTTTAGATGGAATAAATTATTTAAATGATAGCACAGTTTTACTTCAATTCCTGGCGCCACAAAAGAATTTTGTTTATCTAATAGGTGATTTTAATAATTGGGAAATAGACCCAAATTATGAAATGAAAAGAACTCCTGATGGAATAAGGTATTGGATACAAATTACTGGATTAGTGCCTGGGAAAGAGTATGCGTTTCAATATTCAATAGACAAACAACAGCTTCGTGTAGCAGACCCATTTGCAGATAAATTTTTAGACGGGGACAATGATAGATTTATTGATGCGGAAACCTATCCTGATTTAAAATCATATCCTCAAGGTAAAACTACTAATTATGTTTCCGTCTTTCAAACCGCCCAAAAACCATACAATTGGATTATATCTGATTTTAAAAAGCCTGCATCTAACAACTTAGTTATTTATGAATTATTGATAAGAGATTTTGTTGGCAAACACAATTATCAAGCTTTAATAGATACTATTTCTTATCTCAAAAGGCTTGGTATAAATGCCATCGGACTTATGCCTTTCAACGAATTTGAAGGAAATGAAAGTTGGGGCTACAACACCGCTTTTTATTTTGCACCAGATAAATATTATGGAACCAAGGACAAGTTAAAAGAGTTCATAGATGTTTGTCACCAAAACGGAATTGCGGTAATTATGGATATGGTGTTAAATCATTCTTTTGGGCAAAGTAGTATGGTAAGGATGTATTTTAATACTAGTACAGGGAAGCCTCAAAATAATCCGTGGTTCAACGAAGATGCTAAACATCCATTTAACGTAGGTTACGATTTTAACCATGAAAGTATTTATACGCAAAATTTTGTGGATACGGTTGTAAAATATTGGATTAAGGAGTATAAAATAGATGGATATAGGTTTGATTTATCTAAAGGATTTACTCAACGCAATACACCAACTGATGTATCTGCTTGGAGTTCTTACGACCAAAGTAGAATTAATTTATGGAAAAGAATTTCGGATAGGCTCAGGCCAAACTGCCAGGATTGTTATTTAATTCTTGAGCATTTTGCAGACAATAGTGAAGAAAAGGTTTTATCAGATTATGGGTTTATGTTTTGGGGGAATATAAACCATGCATTTAATGAGGCAACAATGGGCTATACTTCAGATTTAAGGCCTGCTTTGTGGCAACATAGGGGTTGGTCTGAACCAAATTTGATACGATATGCGGAGAGTCATGATGAAGAAAGGTTAATGTATAAAAATTTAAATTTTGGGTTTACTTCCCCAAATTATAGTATTAGAGATACTTTCACTGCTTTAGAACGTTGTGAGGCCGCAGCAGTAATATTGGCTGCCATGCCAGGTCCATATATGATATGGCAATTTGGTGAATTAGGATATCCATATAGTATTAATACTTGCAAGGATGGCACGGTAAATAATAATTGTAGGCTAGACAATAAACCAATCAGGTGGGATTATTTGAAGGAAACACCAAGAAAAAGGATATACGAGGTATTTGCGGCTATGAATTCTTTAAAGTCTAAATATCAGGTGTTTGCAACAGGTGCTATTACACATAATTTAACAAGTGCTGTTAAAACAATGCTATTAAACGATAGTTCATTGAATGTATTTGTTGCTGCCAATTTTGGCACTTCTATTTTGCCTTTAATAAGAAAAGTAAATCATACTGGTTGGTGGTATAATTATTTTGATGGCGACTCAGTATATTTTAATAATACAAGCGATACGGTTCAGTTAAAGCCTGGAAAATATGTGTTGTTTACAGATAAAAAACTTGAAAGGCCCAACTTGGAAATTTCAACTGTAATCGGAGAAACAGAAGAAATAACAGAGCTTGCTATTTTTCCTAATCCAACTGCGGGATTAATAAACATTAAATCTGGATATACTGTAACGGGTTATGAGGTATCAGATATTATGGGAAGAAAATTAGTAAAGGGAGATTCAATTGTTGATGGTGAAATTTGGATAGGAACTTTAACACCAGGTACCTACTATTTAAGTATAAGTTCAGCAAAAGGAATAGTAACAAAAAAAATAATTTTATATAACTAAATATGAGAACAATTCTACTATTAATTTTTATTTTTCTTTTGAATTTGGGTTCACAAGCCCAGACTATAAAAGGAAAATTAACCGACAGTAAATCGGAGCCTTTGATTGGGGCAACGGTTATTGTTGAAGGCACCAAAAGTGGCGCTCAAACCGACTTAAATGGAGATTATGTTATTTCCGGTTTGAATGCTGGAAAATATCGTTTGCGTTTTCAGTATGTTGGTATGAAAAACGAATTCAAAAACATTGAGTTAACAGCGGGTCAGAATTTAGTTTTAAACTTATCACTAAAAGTAGACGAAAATCAGTTAGATGAAGCGGTGGTTGTTGGTTATGGAACACAAACTAAAAGAGAAATTACATCTTCCATTTCAAAAATTGGACAAAAAGAGTTTAATGATTTGCCCGTTCAAAGTTTTGAGCAAGCGCTTCAAGGGAAATTAGCGGGTGTATCGGTTACGCAAGGAAGTGGATTGGCCGGGTCGCCTAGTATTGTTCGTATTAGGGGTATTTCTTCCATTTCTGCAGGTGGTGATCCACTCTATGTGATAGATGGAATACCAATGACACAAGATTATGGTGCATTTGGAAATGCTGGGGGAGCTAATTTTAATCCTTTAGCAACAATTAATCCAAATGATATTGAAAGTATAGAGGTGTTAAAAGATGCTGCTGCCACTGCTATTTATGGTTCTCGGGGAGCTAATGGGGTAATTTTAATAACAACCAAGCGTGCAGGCAAAGGAAAAACACGCATAACCTATAATGCGCAAATGGGTTTCTCAACTCCTTCTGCAAGGCCTCGTTTAGTTGGCCGCGATGAATTGCTTAATCTGATGGAAGAAGCATGGATTAATGATGGCAATACAGGTAAACCAGATTTTAATAAATTTGGTATTAACAATATGACTTGGGATGAAGCTAGAAACAACAACACAGATTGGTATAATGAGCTAACACAAGTTGGAGTGAAACATCAGCACGATTTAACTCTTTCGAAAGGATGGGATAAATTATCTTTATATTCAAGTTTTTCATACAACAAAAATGAAACGTTTATTAGAGGAAATTCATATGATAAAATTTCAGGTAGAATTAATCTAGATTATCAGATTTCTAAAAAATTAAAAATGCAAGTGGGGACCTCCTTTACGCACGCAGATAATATTAGAGTAAACAGTGGTTGGAGCGGAGGATACGGATTGTTGATGTCGTCTGCATTACCATTTTATCCAGTTCGTAATCCGGATGGCACTTATTTTCTATTCAATAATTCAGATGCAGGTTTCAGAACCAATCCAGTGATGATGAGAGATTTATTTAAATGGGTTACTAATGAACAAAGAACAATAGCAAACATGGCTTTTGATTATTCTATTACCGATAATTTGAAAGTTAGGGTGCAGGGTAATTACGACTATCAGAACATATCAGACGACCAATTTTTGCCACAAGAGCTAACCAGAACAATGGGTTCAGACACAGCTTCAATAGGCGTGAAGAATTTCAGGTATACCAATAATTACAATTATTTGGCTCAATTATCTTATGAATATAAAATAAATAAATTGAATAAATTAGATTTTGTGGGAGGATTTGAACGTCAACAGGCATTAACACAAGGATTTAATATTGTTGAACGAAATGCCAGCGGTTTTCTTACCAACGGAAGAAAAACAGACAATAATTTAAAACTTTATATAGTGCCTAGTGAATGGAAATTTGAACGATTTTTTGGAAGGATTAATTTCAACAGCAGGTATAAATATTTTTTAAATTTTGCATTTAGTTATGATGGGTCTTCTAGATTTGGTGATAACAATAGATATGGATTTTTCCCTTCTGTTTCTGCAGGCTGGTTAATGAATGAAGAGCGATTTTTAGAGAATTTTAGACAGCTTTCTTTGTTAAAACTTCGTGCCTCCTATGGAAGATCTGGAAATTCAGATTTTGACCCGAATGCACGATTTGGATTTTTTCAGGCCAACTCTGCTATAACTTACAATGGAAATCCAACTTTATACCCCACACAACTTGAGAATCCTAATTTAAGATGGGAAACATCTTGGACATTTAATACAGGATTAGATTTTGCATTTTTTAACAATAAAATTTCAGGAACTTTCGATTTTTATGACAAAAGAACTACAGATGTTATTATGAATCTAAACCTTGATCCTTCAGTTGGCTTTGGTAATTATTATGACAATGTAGGTGCAATTAGAAATTACGGAGCAGAATTTAGTTTAAGGGCAAACCTAATTAGGAAGTCTAAGTTTTCATGGAGTATTATGGCCAATATAGCCAGAAATTTCAACGAAATAACCAGCACAGGAGCTTATACCGAGGAAGCGGTTAGTGGTGGAACAAATGATACAAGAGTTGTAGTTGGCAGTCCAGTAGGTACATACTACTTAGTAAGGTTTTCACATGTAGACCCAGCAACTGGAAGACCTGTTTATCTAGATAAAGAAGGAAATCAAACTTTTACTTGGAGTGCCAATAATAGAGTTCCTGTAGGAAGTATTCTACCTAAAGCTGTAGGTGGGTTTACTAATAATTTTAAATACAAGAACTGGGATTTGAGTTTATTATTTGTTTATCAGATTGGTGGTAATATTTATGACGCTTCTGCAAAACGTCAGCTTGGAGTAATGAGCTTTTGGAATTCTAGACCAGAAATTGCTGATAGGTGGAGACAACCAGGTGATGTAGCAGCATTTCCTCGTTTAACCTTGGACGCATCAACCTATGGCTTGCCAGATTATTGGCAATATAATACTCCGATGTGGTTGCATGATGCCAGTTTCTTGAGATTAAGAAACTTAACCGTAGGGTATAATTTACCAGAAAAATGGGCCAAAAAAGCAAAAATGTCAAGTACAAGAATTGCCTTTATATGTACCAATTTATTTGTATTAACGAGCTATCCAGGTTTAGACCCAGAAATTGCTAGAGATGGTGAAGGAAATATAAATACCTCTAGAAATATGCAATCGCAAGGAACATATTATCTTAACGCTCCTCAAGAACGTACTTACAATTTTCAATTAATGGCGACATTCTAACTATACGAATATGAAAAACTTAATATGCAATATTATATCTGCATCAATAGGCATTTTACTTGTTGTATCTTTTTCGGCTTGTGAAAAAAGTCTTGATGTATCTCCAGACCCTTCTTTTGGTTTGGATCCGGCTGAAGCAATTAAATCATCAGAAGATATGCAGAAATTACTAAACTCATGTTATGATGCATGCGCAAACATGATGAATGGTCAGTTTCAAGTAATCTCAGACTTATTAGCTGATGACGTTACTAGTCCGCTTAATAATGATGGAAATACAACAGCCATTTTTAATAGAAGTGTGGCCCAATTTAATGGAGCCACTAATTCTGCTTACTCACAGCCTTATTTTACAATATATAGGGTGAATGTAATGGATTTATATTACGATCAGGTAGCTTTTGCGCAGGGTGAGAAAGAGCGTCTTCAAGGTGAAGCAGCTTTTTTACGCGCACTTTGCCATTTTGAAACGGTGAAACTTTGGGCCCAGCCTGCAGGATTTACTCCTGATAATAGCCATTTGGGCATTATTGAAAGAACCAGGGCTAAAAATGAGGTAGTTTTGAGAAGCAGTGTGGCAAGTAATTACAGTCTAATTGTTGCTGATTTGCAAAAAGCTATATCTCTTTTACCCATTAGCAATGGTGTATTTGCGAATAGAAATGCGGCAAAGGCATTACTTGCTAAAGTATATTTTACAATGGGAAATTATGATGCTGCTTTACCTTTATTAAATGAAGTAATTGGAGCAGGATACACCTTAAGTGATAGTTTAAACAGGTTTAATAGAGCAGAGGTTGAAAGCGAGATCATATTTGGTTTTGTAACCACTAATTCTGCCTATGATATCAATACTAGAGGCTCAGGATTTAAAGGGAGTTATCGAAACGACATTAATATACCAACAATAGGCTTGTCTGCTGAATTGTATAATTTATTATCGTCTGATACCACCGATAGAAGGAGTAAATTTGTAGGTTTAATAAATGCTGGACAAGTAAATGAAATTAAAGTTTCTACTAAATTTAATCTCAATAATTTTGCAACACCATATTTAACATTAACTGATATGCTTTTAATGCGTGCAGAAATATTTGCTATACAATCAAATTCGGGTGCTGCCATTTTAGATTTGGGGCTTATTGTTAAAAGAGCTTATGGTGAAACTAGTACCAAATATGTTTCTCTATCTGCCTTAAATGGGCAAGCGCTAATTGATGAAATAAGGCTTCAAAGAAGAATAGAGATGCATCTTGAAGGTGATCGTTTAACTCAGTTAAAACGAATTGGTGCTTTTCATTCAACATCCACTACCATTCGAAATGCACCATGGAATTGCCCAGGTATGGTTCTTCAGTTTCCAGCATCTGCCGGAACAGTTCAAGGCTTTATTTTTAATCCAGAAGGAGGATGTAATTAATAATTATTTATATGAAAAAAATAAATTTATTCGGTATTGCAATCGTTTTAATCGGTATATCGATTTCTGCATGTAAAAAGAAATATGACGATAGTAAAGAGGTTGCACCTCCTGTATCTTCGCCAGAAAAAATTGCTGCTGCGTTAAATGGTACTTGGAAAATGACCAATGCTTTGCATGTAGATGAAAAGTCGCTTGTTAAAGAATCTATGAATATTTCAGATTTTCTTACCTCAGAATCGGGACAAGTTCCTAATATTATTTTTAATACTGCTGATAGTTCTTTTACTGTTGATACCACAAATTTGGTTCTCAATCTCTTCGAATTAAGCAGTGGTAAATGGAGCTTCGACGACAATAGATATCCTTCCAGAATTATACTTAAAGACCTCAATGGAAATCCTTCAAGCGAATTAATTATTGGAAAAAATCTACTTTCACCAGCCCCTCAAATTAACTTTGTAAGCTCTGTTAATTGTGGAGCAGAAAAGGCGTTTTCTTATAATGTTTCATTCTTTAAAAATAATTAATTATGAAAAATATATTTACTATCATATTAATCATAGTTGCCTTTAATAAATCTTTTGCCCAAGTGGCTTGGGTTGAACCTAAAAAACCTGATGTAACAAAGCCAATTCGCATTTATTGCGATGTAAATAAAGCAACAGATGCTGCTGCCGAAGCCATGAAGTCTAATCCTGCTGGGCCTTTTTATATTTGGACTTGGAAACCTGTTGAAGCGAGGGTTGATTCATTATTAAACGGTACCGGTGATAAACCATGGAAAAATAGCAATGATAGGTTAATGATGACCAAAGATGAAACATTAGGCCCCAATGTTTGGTACTATGAAATGATACCTACTGAATTTTATGGCGTAGAAGCTTCTGTAATTTATGCTCAAGGAATAAGTTTTTTGGTTAAACCTAAGGATGGGGGAGGATTTGGAGACCCGGATATTAAAACAGAGGATTTTAATTTAACTATAGATCCTCCTTCCGTTGAAAGGGGTATTTTGTATTCATTACCTAAAACAATTTTTGGGGAACATATTACTACGTTTATTTACGATAATGTGAATGAACCAAAGACTAGTATGAAAAACCTGAAGGATGGGGAGGTTTATATTCATATGGTCGCAACTGCCAAAGATTCTTCAGGTGCAATTTTAACAATTGAACCTAATAAATTTTTTAGGGTTACTGATAATCCTAAACTTCAAATGAAACGTTTAGCAGATGGAAGATTTAAATTAACAATGATTCCTAATAGGTTTTTATCTTTGCCTAGTGGGTATACTTTAGTTGATATTGAAATAACAGTAAGAAAGAAGAATTATTCTTCAGTTGCAGATCAAACAGATAAAAAAACGAAACTCTTGTTTGGTTGTCAGTAAGTAAAGGCTTTCATAAAATAATCTCTTTAGGAGCTTTTCTTAATGTTCTAATAAACGATAATTTCCACTCTGCGGCACCATTTGGCCGTTTCGTCTGTGTAAGCTTCTGAAGTATTGCATTTGGTATAGCTTAAAATTTTGTAAGGAATCTTAAATTCTTTACATAATTTTATAGCACTTAAGCATCTATTTGAAGCTAATTTTTTGTTATATTTTTCTGCACCTACCCAATCTGTATAACCACTTATTTTTACACGTATACCTTTTTGAGACGTTAACAAAATACGTAATTCTTCCTGTTGTTCGGCATTTAATTCA
>JAKRSG010000092.1 GCA_022402405.1 Bacteroidia bacterium
AAAGTATTAGCACCAGACTTTAAATTATTTCCTATTTTAATAGATTCAAAAGCTCCTATTACAGTACTTGTAAATCCACAATTATCTCCAATAATTATTTGTGCATTTTTATTGCAATTTGTTGAAATGATGCAACTTCTGTTTACACCTATTAGATTAGATTTAGGGGCTGACCTAAATCTAGCATTTGAGCCAATTTTAATACTTGAACCTGGGTAGCGTCTGAAAATAGTTAAACCATAAAATTTGAAACCAGCACCAAGTTCAATTTGCCAAATTCTGTAATACATTCTCATAAAGATATTACAATAAACAAGCTTTAAAAACTCGATTTTTGATAATATTTTTAAATTAAATTTAAATATTAAACTGTCTTCCATTTTACCCCTCAATATACTTTCACATAATTTTTAACTTGCCAAAAATTATATGAAACTCCAAAAATAATCATAAAAACCCATGATATAAATTGTGAATAAATAGCTACATAAATTATATCACCTATCAAATTATTTAAAAACCACAAACTCGTTAACTGAATAAAAGCATAAATGCTGGAAAACAGAAACATTCCTTTTACATTTTTTAAAATAGAATTTATCATATTTCCTAGCTTAAAAAAACAAAATGGAAATAAGATAACAGCTAATTTCATATAAGGTAGTGAGGATTTGTATTTCGGAAAAAAATCAATAAAAAAATCTAATGTAAACCAAATGACTATTGAAACTAGGCAAATTAATAAAAATGAAACTAAATAAAGTTTAATCATATGTTTCCAGATTGCAATAGCATTATTATTTTCGCCTATTTTAAATGTGTATTTAGGATACATATAGGTTGATAAATTATTGGGAATTATTGCCAAAAAACCTAAAACCATAATAATTGGAGCATATATACCTAATAACTCGCTATTTCCAGCCTTGAGAATAAATAGCCGCGGGAATGTATCAACAATATTCATAATATAGCTAACTGAAAAAAGGGGGATACCTGTTTTCATTAAATCTAATAAGATTGTTTTTGAGAATCTAGGCAATATTTTATACGGTCTATAATAATGAAGTAAAAGAGTATTTGATATTATTTGAATAATTTCAAACAATAAATACCCGTAAAAACCCAATAATATAATTGGAGAGGAAATTAATTTAATTCCAGAATTAACAAATTGAATATTGCTTAAATTATCAAAATGATTATTTGAGCGGAAAGTACTTGAAAGATAGGTACTATAAAATCCAGAAATTATTTTAAGAAAAACAACAATTAAGCATACAATATTTATAAAACTAAGTTCAAAAAAAAACAATACAATAGGAAAAATAATTATTGCAAGTATGAGTATATTAATTAATGTAAATCCATAGGTAGTTGATACTATTTTTAGTGCTTTATCATTATTACCAGCACCTAATTCAAATGGCAACTCTCTATTTAAGCCATTAACCACTCCTAATCTTAAAAACAAAGTATAAGATTCAATTATCAATAATCCAGTCCACAATCCCATCAATTTTGGGTCAATTAACCTTAGACTAAAATAACCAACAAAAATCGAAATTGGCAGTGTTATTAGTGTTGAGCTCAAATACCTAAATAAAGTCTTATTACTTTTAATTTTTGTTAACACTAAATTCATAAGCTAATAGAATCCTTTAATAATTTTGTAAAAGTAATGGCTCCTTTCGTATTCAAATGTGAGATGTCATAAAAACAGTCCTTAGGAAGTTGCACCCTTGAAAAATCTAAAATCTTGTAATTTTTCAATTCTTTATGAACCATTTTATCCAATAAAGTGATGTCAGTGTATTTCTCAATTTCATAAACTGGGGTATTTACAAGTATTAATTCTACTTGGCTTTTGTTGCAGAAATTCTTAATATCTTGTAATAAGGCTAGTTCAATTTCAGAATAGGTATTTTTTTTGGGAAATGCTTTACTTTTTCGATTAGCTATATCAATGTCTAATTTATTTTCTTCTGAATAGCTATAATTACCGAAGTTAAAAGATGCCAAAGAAATGGACCTATTTTTAAAACATTCGATCGAAAATCTGAAAATCTCTAAAGGTGCTTTTAAAAATGATTTAAAAAAATAAGATTTGTTATAATGAAATTTTAAATCAGAAAAGGAAATGAAAGGAGCATATCTTGAAAGTCTTTCAACAATGTAAACCTCATTATACAAATATTTACTTTCGTTTTCAATGTCAAAACTTCCATGATGTAATGATAATAAAACCCTTTTTATTTGATTATTGTTTGCTATTAAATGTTTAATTTTAATTAAAGAAAAATAATAAGTACTACCTGATTCAGAGTAATTTAAAGAATTTTCCAAATACGCTGGGTCTACCGCACATTGAGTATGAGAGTCACCTAAAACAATGGTATTAATAGAAGATGAAACCGTTTGTGGAATATTATTCATTATTGTTATATAAGAAAAAATCAACACAAGTTGAGCAAATATGAACAAGAAAAAATAATAAAAAAATTTATATAAAAATGCTTGCATTAGAATTGAAAATAAATAAATTCAGCTTGATTACCATGAAATACAATTATAGCCCAAACCAATAAAAAATACAGAGTTTTTCTACTTATGCTTCCTAATCTCAACTCAAGCTGATTTAATCCATGTGTTCGATCCCTCTGAAACCACTCAACAAATAACATTATGGTTATAAATATTATCGACAACAATAAAACAGCCTTGTTGGAAACTATTGGAATGGATAAAATAGAAATTGAAAAAATTCCATTTATATCGGAA
>JAKRSG010000093.1 GCA_022402405.1 Bacteroidia bacterium
GGCAGTAAAACCACTTTCTTGCTGAACAAAATTATTTATCTCTTCAAATTCACTCATCAACAACTCATGATCGCCGCTTGCCGAACTCACATTTAACAAGATATTTTTGGCACCCACAATTTTGCTAGCATTTAACAAAGGAGAGTTTAGCGCCGTTTTAACCGCTTCCATCGCACGATTTTCGCCACGGGCCACTGCTGAGCCCATGAGTGCTACACCGCTCGATTTCATTACGGTTTTAACATCCTCAAAATCTACATTTATCTCACCTGGGTAAGTAATCACCTCGGCAATACCTTTAGCAGCGGTGTTTAGAATTTCGTTTGCATGTCCGAATGCCGCACGCATAGGCAAATTGCCATACATTTCTTTAATTTTATCGTTGCCAATGATGAGCAAACAATCCACAGCATTTTTCAAAGCCTCAATTCCCTCATGGGCAAACTCCTGACGCTTTTTACCCTCAAACGAGAACGGCGTAGTAACAATACCCACCGTTAAAATACCCATTTCGCGAGCTGTTTTAGCGATAATAGGCGCCGCACCCGTACCTGTACCACCGCCCATACCAGCAGTAATGAACAACATTTTGGTGTTTACACCCAAGGTATCAATAATATCTTCGATGGCTTCCATGGCAGAGTTACGCCCCACCTCTGGGTTAGCACCTGCACCCAAACCTTGAGTTAAGCTGGCACCTAATTGTATTTTATTAGGAATCGGACTATTTTCCAATGCCTGTAAATCGGTATTGCAGATAATAAAATCTACACCCTTAATTCCCTTCGAGAACATGTAGTTTACCGCATTTCCGCCGCCGCCACCAACACCTAAAACCTTTATGATGGAAGATTTTTCTTTAGGCATATTAAATTTGAATGCACTGTTTTCCATATTGTTCATTATTACTCGTTATTATTAAAAATCGTTTAAATCCTCATCCTCTATCAACCACTTTTTACCTTGGTGATACCACCTAGACAACAAGTTGGTGCTCTTAACCTCCTCTTTTGCCTTGGCGCGTTCTTTCGGATTTTCTATGGCATTTATTTTATCCATTTCCTCTAACTCCTTAAACCCTTTTAAAACCAATCCCACGCCCGTTGCGTAAATAGGGCTTTTGATATCATCAACATCTGTTGGACCTAAATGCTCGTTTGCATACCCAATTCTGGTATCCAAACTCGTAACATATTCTACTAATTTATCTAAATGTTTTAACTGAGAACCCCCACCTGTTATTACAATACCCGCATTTAATTTCTTTTCTAAATTAGAGCTCTTAATTTCAAAAAGCACCGATTCAAAAATCTCCTCTACACGCGCTTGTATTACCAAAGCCAAGTTTTTTACACTCACTTCCTTTGGTGGTCGGCCATGAAAACTAGGTATGCTTATAATCTCATTTTCCTTATTCTCATCGGCTAGGGCTGAACCAAATTTTACCTTTAACGCCTCTGCCTGATTGCGCAATACATTGCAGCCCTCCTCCACATCTTTGGTGATGATATTTCCACCAAAAGGAATAACGGCAGTATGACGAATAATTCCGTTTTTAAAGATTGCTACATCTGTTGTACCACCACCAATATCTACCAAACACACACCCGCTTCTAGCTCTTCTGGAGTAAGCACAGCCTCAGAAGAAGAAAGAGGTTCTAAGATTAAATCTGCCACCTTTAAACCCGATCTTTCTACACTCTTGTAAATATTTTTGATGGCATCAACATTACCCGTTATAATATGGAAGTTAGACGACAAACGTACGCCCGTCATACCCACCGGATCATACACATCATTGATATCATCTACTGTATATTCTTGCGGAAGCACATGAATGATTTCATCGCCAGGAGCTAAGGCTAATTTGTTTGTATCCTTAATTAAACGCGCTACATCCTCCTTGCTAATTTCCTCATCAGGCTTACCTAGGCTAATGCTATTTCTGTGCTGCAAGCTTTTTATATGCTGACCCGCAATACCCACATGCACATTGTGTATTTCGAGCTGAATTTTATTCTTAAGTAAAGACTGACGAGCCTTTTCTATAGCCTCATTAATGGCACGAACTGTTTTTTCTATGTTACGCACTTCGCCGCGAATAACACCCAAACTCTCGGCTTTGCCCATAGCCAAAACCTCAATTTTACCGTGTTCGTTACGCTTGCCAACAATAGCACAAACCTTGGTTGTACCAATATCTAAACCTACTACTATTTTGGATTCTACCAACATGATTATACATTTATTTTTTACAAATTACCTGACCATCAAATCGCAAATCAATGAGTTTATAAGCATTCCATCCAATTCTGCTTAAGCCCTCTTTATAAAAAGCTAGGAGCTTTTTAAACTTGATATCCATTTTGTTGGCATCCCCAAAAACGATTATATGGCTTCCAATTTTTGGAACCAGTATTATCTCATTATCGGCTTTTACAAATATCTGTTCAATTAATGCCTTATAAAATGGATGTTTATCAACATATGAGGCTATTTTGAACACCTCGTTTCCTACAAAAGAGTACACTGTATCACTCTTCTCAAAACGCTCAAAAATATTCCCACTTGCTAGTGGCACTCGGGCGGTAAACTGCTCAGAAAGCGGCATTTTTACACCGTATTGGTCAACATAAAACTGAGTTCCATCGTACCTCAGCACCCTCAAAACAGGCCTACGCTGTTTCACTTCAATGCTCAACTCACCCTTCAAATCGGTAAACACCT
>JAKRSG010000094.1 GCA_022402405.1 Bacteroidia bacterium
ATGGCGATGGCGATGTGCAATAGATGACCGCCGGAAAATGCGTTCAGCACTCAGAAATGTTTCCATTGCTCAGCAAAGAAAAAGAAAACCCCATGGAGCTTTTTCAAATCTGGCTGAACCTACCTAAGAAAAACAAAATGGTTGACCCTCATTTCAAAATGTTGTGGCGAGATACCATTCCAAATTATCTGCATAAAGATAGCAACGGTAAAAAAACTAAGGTAGAGATTATTGCAGGCAAATTAGATAAATACAAAGCTCCAGCACCTCCGCCAAACTCTTGGGCGGCCGACGAAAAAAATGAAGTGGCAGTGTTTAATATTAAAATGGATGCACAAGGAAAATTTGTGCTACCAAAAGCTAGTCAGGGAATAAACAGAACTTTGTATTTCTACGAAGGAGATGTGCTTCAAGTGGCCAATCAATCTGTAAAGCCTTACCATGCTATTTTGGTTCAGCCAGATGTAGATTTAACGATTGTGGCGGGCAGCAAAGACGCTAGTATATTGGTGTTACAAGGCAGGCCAATTAACGAAACGGTTATACAATATGGACCGTTTGTAATGAACACCAAAGAAGAAATTAATCAAGCTTTTGAAGATTACCACCGCACGCAGTTTGGCGGATGGCCTTGGCCAAAATACGATCAAGTGCATGATAGGAATAAAAGCAGATTTGCCAAACACGCAGATGGCAAAATGGAAGTTAAAACAAGTTAGAACAAGGGCAGATTATTCTGCTCCTAAACTATCTAAATTAACATCCTCCATTTGAGATAAAATGGCGGCTTCAAGCGAATCCATCGACTTTTGATCGGCTTCTAACTGCATATCTACTGCAGCCTCTTCTTGCTGATCTAGTTTTGGCTCGCTATTACAAGCTCCTAAAATAGAAACTAATAAAATAAGGCTAAAAAACTTTTTCATAATATAAGGGGTTTGTTTAAAACTAGTGCAATATAAAAAAACTTTTATCTTAAAACAAAATTTTGCCCTAAGTAAACCTTTCTCACCATCTCATCATCTGCCAATTCTTGTGCGGTGCCGTCTTTTAAAATCTTACCTTCGAACAACAAATACGCCCTATCTACAATGCTTAAGGTTTCGTGAACGTTGTGGTCTGTAATTAAAATGCCAATGTTTTTATGTTTTAACTTGGCTACAATTTGCTGAATATCTTCTACAGCAATAGGATCTATACCCGCAAAAGGCTCATCTAACAGAATAAACTTAGGATTTACAGCCAAGGCGCGTGCTATTTCTGTTCTTCTTCTCTCGCCTCCACTTAGTACATTTCCCATGCTTTTTCGAACTCGGTTCAAACCGAACTCTTCTAATAATGATTCTAGCTTTTCTTTCTGTTCTTCTTTGCTAAGTTTGGTTAGCTCTAGAACAGCCATAATATTATCTTCTACGCTCAAAGTTCTAAAAATACTAGCCTCTTGAGCCAAATAGCCTAAACCTTTTTGAGCACGTTTGTACATGGGTAATTTAGTAATCTTTTCATCGTCTAAATACACCTCGCCTTCATCTGGCTTTATTAAACCAACTGTCATGTAAAATGTGGTGGTTTTACCTGCTCCGTTTGGACCAAGCAAACCAACACATTCGCCTTGATGAACTTCTATAGAAACGTTATTTACAACGGTTCTACTTTTGTATCTCTTAATTAGATTTGTACTCTTTAATATCATAGGTTTTAGTAAGCTCTTCCGGCATTACCTTCCATATAATTTATGAAGGCTTTGTTTACCACTTTATTTCCGCCTGGAGTTGGATAATTTCCTGTAAAATACCAATCGCCTTTGTGATTAGGACATGCTTGATGTAAGTTTTCTATGCTTTGATAAATGATTTCAACCTCGGCGTCTATATCGGTTGGAGTCACAATTTCTGCAATACGAGCGCTTATCTCATCGGCAGTAAAAGGAGCGTATAATTCTTTTACATAGTTTACCATTTCTTCTTTTGGCAAATTCTCTTGAGCCTTGCATTTTTCATAAACCTCTGTAAGCAAATGCTCTTGTTTGGTAGATTTTAACAAAGAAACCATCGCCTGAAAGGCCACAAAATCCTTCATTCGGCTCATATCAATACCATAACAATCTGGGTACCGAATTTGAGGCGAAGAAGAAACAATGATAATTTTCTTAGGATGTAGTCTATCTAAAATACGAAGAATACTGGTTTTTAAGGTGGTTCCGCGCACAATAGAATCGTCTATTACCACCAATGTGTCTTTATGATTACGAATTAATCCATAGGTTACATCGTAAACATGAGCCACCATATCTTCTCGGTGAGCATCGTCTGTAATAAAGGTTCTAAGCTTGGCATCTTTAATAGCTACGCGCTCTCTGCGCAATAGAACATCCAATATCTTCTTGAGTTTAATAGGGTCTGGGTTCGGACCTAATTTTAAAATTTCTTGAACCTTCCACTCATTTAATATTTCATAAATACCTTCAATCATTCCGTAAAAAGCCACGGCGGCGGTATTTGGAATATAAGAAAAAACTGAGTTATCGAAATCGTAGTTAAGCGATTTCATAATTTTTGGCGCTAGTAAATGCCCTAATCTTTTTCTCTCTTGATAAATTTCTTTATCGTTACCTCTTGAGAAATAAATGCGCTCAAAAGAACAAGATAAACGCTCGCCTGGAGGCATTATGTTTATCTCTTGCACATCGCCATCTTTTTTCATGATGAGAGCGTTACCTAAACCAAGCTCTTTAATTTCGCTGTAGGCAATGTTAAAGCCCGTCATGATAGCCGGCTTCTCACTTGTGATAACCACAATCTCATCGTTTTTATAGTAGAAACACGGACGAATTCCGTTAGGGTCGCGCACTACAAAAGAATCGCCATGACCAATCATTCCGGCCATTACATATCCTCCATCTGCATCGCGAAGCGAGCGTTTAAGGATGGTTTCTACATTCACATGACTGCTCATGTGCTTGCTGATATCTTGGTTTGAGTGACCTTCTAATTTAAATCTTGTGAAATTTCTTTGCACTTCCTCATCCAAAAAATGCCCCATTTTTTCGAGCATGGTAACCGTATCGGCACGGTCGCGAGGGTGCTGACCCAAATCTATTAATACCTGAAACAACTCATCTACATTGGTTAAGTTAAAATTTCCGGCCAATAATAGATTTCGGCTCATCCAGTTATTATCGCGAATAAAAGGGTGCGTAAGGTCTTTGCTATTTCCACCATGCGTGCCGTAGCGAAGATGCCCTAAGTATAATTCGCCCACAAAAGGAGCATGTTTTTTAAGGAAATCATGCTTTTTTATTTCCTCGCTTGAGCCAGATTTATTGATTTTTTTATTAATGCTTTCAAAAATCTCGGCGATGGCTCCACTACCGTTAGCACGTTGCCTAAAAATAAATTGCTCTCCTGGTTCTGGGTCGAATTTGATAACCCCAACTCCGGCGCCATCCTGACCTCTATTATGTTGTTTCTCCATGAGGAGGTACAACTTTTTTAACCCGTATAATGCTGAACCATATTTTTCTTCGTAAAAACTTAATGGTTTAAGCAGGCGAATCATCGCGATTCCGCACTCATGTTTTATTGGATCACTCATAAAAAGAAAGGCAAAGGTAGAAAAATTTAATCAGGAATAGCACAGACTATATTTTGAAAACTAATTTTGCTGGTTTAAAAAGATTGTTTGAGAAGGATAAGCAAACTCACAGCCTTGTTTCTCAACAATTTCCATGATTTTAATATTTATTTTCTCCTTTACTTCCACCATTAAATTGTAATCATTAGAATTTACAAAATAAACCACTAATAAATTAAGAGAGCTGCTATCAAAATCCAAAAACCTTACGGTCATTTCTTCTGCAGTATTTGGAGCCTCCTCCTGAATGGCAAGTTTAATTTCCTCAACTATTTTCAAGATATTTTCTGGTTCACTTTGGTAAGTTAAACCAATTACAAAACGAACCCTACGCTGGGTACTTTGCGCAATATTATTGAGATTAGAGTCGATTATCTTTTTGTTTGGCACAATCAATAAAGATTTATCCAGCGTCCTAATTCGCGTTGTTCTGAACCCAATTTTTTCTACAGTTCCTTTTATTTCTCCCACCTCAATGAGCTCACCCACCTGAAACGGTTTATCTAAATAAATAATAAATGAACCTATTAAATTGGCCAACGTATCTTGTGCAGCCAAAGCAATAGCCAAACCCCCAATTCCAAGAGAAGTAACCAATGCCGTAATGTTTACCTCAAAAGCTTTAGCCAATATGGCAAAAAAACTAATAATGTATACAAGCACCTTTGTTAATTCTTTTAAAAAAGAAGCTAAATCTTTACTCATGTGCCCATCTTCTCTATTATGGTAAACATATTCCATAAAATCTGCTACACGCAAAAAGAGCACGGTAATAGTGTAAATTAAAACCACCATAAAAAGCGCATGCAACATCCATCTTAATCCAAAATCACCTATAGGAGCTAAATTCCATTGTTCCGGAAATGTTAAATAATCACAAGCCACATAAACCGCAATTACATTAATTAAGTTCACAAATGGCTGATTAAACAAACGACTAAACTCCTCATAAAATTGAGGCGTAGCTACGTTTTTAAAAAACTTATAGGAAGCCCTTGAAGCCCCCTTGGCAAGAAAGCGATTAAGCAAAAGCGTGCCAAGTATAATTCCAATACTAATAGACCATTTTTGAAGAGAATTACCCAAAAACTCCATTTTAAAAAAATCTAATTCCATATACCAAGCATTTTTTGAGTTCGCTAAATTACAAAAAACATTCGGGCTGAACCAAAAAAAAGCGGACTTGCCATTTATGCAAGTCCGCTACAAATAAACTCTTAAACCAAATTCACCAATGCCATTTCAAGGCCTTTTTTGAGTAAACCTTTGTGCTTCGGATTAAATTGATGTAATCTCATTAGCCCTTGCCAAATGGTTTTAGAAGTATCTTTAAATATCGCTTCGTCGCTTAAGTCTACAGTATCATTGCTCATACAATAAGCAAACACACGTGCCATCCCGCAATTGGCAATATAATCTGGAATTATAGCCACGTGGTCGTCTGTGTAGTTAGCTATCGGACCTAAAAATATTTCTTGATCGGCAAAAGGAACATTGGCACCACAAGAAATCACTTCTAAGTCGTTATCCCTCATTTTCTCTACCTGTTCTTGCGTTACTAATCTAGAAGCCGCGGCCGGCACAAAAATCTCGGCTCCTACTTCCCAAATTTTCTCGTTAATTTCTTCGTAACTCATCATGTCTGGGTGAACCAACGTATTGCCCTGTTTAGCTAAAAACAAATCTTTGATTTCTTCTTTGCTAAAACCTGCTGGCTTTAACAAACCACCATTTCTATCAATGATACCAACGATAACCACACCATATAAACTCAAATAATAAGCTGCTGCGGCACCTACATTTCCCCAACCTTGAATTATCGCTCTTTTATAATTTACATTTCCACCCCAAATAGAGTAATAATGACGAACAGCTTCGGCTACACCAAAACCCGTAATCATATCGGCTACCAAATAATTTTTAGAAACCTCAGGCGAAAATCTATCGTCGGTTAGCACCTTAGAAACACCAATTCTTAAGTTATCTATACGAATATGTCGAGAATCGCCTTCGGCTTTAAAATGCCCGTTTACCACACCTTCTTGCGGATGCAACAAACCATACTTTTCTGTAATAGGAATTACCTCATGAATTTCATCTACGTTTAAGTCGCCACCCGTACCATAGTAATTTTTTAACAAGGGATAAACGGCCTTATACCAGCGTTCTAAAACGCCCTTTTTGCGCGGATCTGCAGGGTCAAAATTAATCCCAGATTTAGCGCCACCAATAGCAGGACCAGCCACAGTAAATTTTATTTCCATGGTTTTAGCAAGCGAAGTAACTTCATGCTTGTTTAAGCCCTTACGCATGCGCGTTCCACCGCCCGCAGCACCGCCACGTAATGAGTTAATAACCACCCAACCTTCTGCTTCGGTTTCGCTGTCTTTCCATTCAAAAACAATTTCTGGTTGTTTCTCTTCGTATTTCTTAATTAGCTTTAATAATTGCATAATTATCTTGTGTATTTATTGTTCGAGTAAATTAAAATTTCCATATATCGCCCCCCCAATATGATTTTTTCTAGAACCCGTAACTGCCTTTAAAACATTTACTTCATTGCTCATTCGCAACACTCCCAAAAAGGCAAAGATAAGCGCCTCTTTAAATTGTACCAATTCCTCGCTCGGAATAATCAGTTTTGCGGCTACTTTTTCTTGTATTTGCTGAACCAAAAACTCGTTGAAAGCACCGCCACCCGTAAGTAAAACCGAATCTTCATTATCCAAATTAAATTCGTTTATCGTTTGCGAAATTTGATCTGAAATATGCTCGGTAAAACTCGCCAATAAATCTACTTTGCTCAGCTCATTTCTGGTAGTTATTATCGGCCAAAAGTGTTGGTTCAGCCATTCTATACCCAATGATTTGGCGCCTTTTTGAAGGTAAAATTCTATGTTATTTAAGGTCTGAACCAACTCTTTATCTGGGGTACCACTTTTAGCTAAAAACCCTTTGTTATCATACGGAAATCCCAACTCAAGTGCCACTTTATTTAAAATCAAATTACAAGGCGAAATATCAAATGCTATGCGATTTTCGGAACCCTTAAAAGAAATATTAGAAAAGCCACCTAAATTTAAGCAAGCATCGTACTGAGCAAATAAAAGCGCATCACCCACAGGCACCAAGGGCGCACCTTGTCCGCCCAAGGCCACATCCATACTCCTAAAATCGCACACTACGGGCAATCCACAAACCGCCGAAAGAGCCGCCCCATCACCAATTTGTGTGGTAAAGCCGTTGCTCGGTTGGTGAAAAACGGTATGTCCGTGCGAGGCCACAAAATCCGCATGCAAGTCGGTTTCTTTTAAAAAGGTCTGAACCAATTGTCCCAAATACCGACCATAAAAAGCGTGTGTTTTGGCAAAATTTAGGGCACTTTCAGTTGGCAAATGCTGCAAACGAGCCAGCCACATTTCTGAGTAAGGATAGGTTTTAGCGGCTAAAATATGATACTGCCAGGTATCATTTTCATAGGAAAAATCGGTGCACAACACATCCACTCCATCCAAAGAAGTGCCGCTCATAAGGCCAATGGCGCGGAAGGTTTTATGTTTGATATTTGCCAAAATTTCTCCAAAAGTACAAAAATGATTGGATTTTAGTCGACGGTCTTTGGTCTTTAGTCGTTAGTCTTTGGTTTGAAAAAGCAAACGATTAAACAAAAAATCTTCAAAAGGAAGTTATACCCTATTTATTCAGTTTTTCTTAAACCAATCTTCAATCCAAGTAGAAATGCTAAAGATTGATGTTTAAAAGTGCCAGAAGCAGATTCATTGTTTTCAATATAATAATCCTCAATAAAACCTCTTTGATGTTGTATGCCGCCATATATAAATACTCTTTTGTCAAGTTTATATTCTAACCCAGCAAACGTTAACAAAGAAACATCGATATGCATTGGCTCATGTGTATCTATTACTAACTCACCACCAATGGGGTCAAAATAGTTCACTATGGTTGTATTAGATTTAATTTTATAAGAAGTATTGAGTCCAACCAAGACTTCTAATTTTAGCTTTTTGCCATATTTATAGCCCATTGCCAAAGGAATACCAACATACTCGTACTTATTTAATCCACTAAAATTTGCCCCTTGTTTTCCATAAAGATTCTCAAATTGATTGATGCCTGTAAATCCTCTTTGGATATAATTTATGCCAGAATAAAGCGTGATTTTATTTTTAAACTCGTATTCATAATTTAATCCATAGGTAGCAGTTTGAAGCTTGGATGTTTCAAGCGACTCACTTTGTATGCCCAAGAAATTAGATTGGTTCAGCCCAAAATGCACTCCTAGCTTACCTTCCTGAGCTAAAGACAATGTAAACTGCCCCAAAAACACAAGCAAAAAAACAGGTAATTTATAAGTTAATTTCATATAAGAGGTTTCAGCATGTTTTTAATGTAATTCTAAAGAAAACAAGAAAATCAACTCAAAGCTACACTAATTAATAAGAAATAAAAAGGCTACAACAAATAATCGTATAAACGATTAAACATATAAACGATTAAACAAAAAATCTCAACGAAGAAATTTAAACATTAAACTTTAAACTCATCCCTTGGAACTTGCATTTGCCTTAATACATAAAACAATCCCGGAGGTTTTAAGCCAGCAGCTCGGTTCAGGGCCCCAATTTTAAAAACTAAATTCCAATGAGCTAATAAATCTCTCCAACCTTTTAGAGCTCCCCTTCCCGGATGATAAATATGCGCAGGTTCAGAAGTTATACCGTTAAGCTCCATTATTTTAATGTTTTTTCCTGCCATCAAATCCTCCAAACTTGTCGACTTTACATCGAACCTTCCCAAATAAAAACCAGGAATGGAAGCTGCAATGTTGTGAATGGCTTCTATCAATTCATCGCTTATGCAATTAGCAGCGTCTAAAAAAACGGTTCCCCTACAATGGTTTCCTATTGGTTCAAGTACTACTTTTTCTCCCCATTTAGGCACACTATCCAATTGCGGTTGGTATTTAATCAACAAATAATTTTGTCTTTCTTTAGCTCTGCCTTCCTTTTCAAGCAGGGCTTTAAAGGTACTTTTACCATCGCCCACAATACTTAAAAACGATTTTCTTACCAAAGAACTTATGCCATAACTTTTACCTGGAATTTGGTACCACATTACCCCAAACTCTTCAGGCCAATCTATATACTCCTGAATCATCAATGGCAAAATATTTTGCTGTAAATAATCTTTTAAATCGAGGACAGAATTCAGTTTTTCTACTCCTTTTCCACGCTCACCATATTGCGGTTTTATAATACAAGGAAAGGAAATTTGATGTAATTCCATGTCAGCCAAAACATCTGTAAGCTTAGCATTTTTTGCAATGCCTATGGTTTTTGGCTTGAACCTATCTGGAATATGAGAAAGAATTAGAAATTTATTATCGTTTTTTATTCCGCCTAAATAAAAACCGGGATTGGCAAATGTGGCCACTGAGAAAGATTTATACTTAAAATACCAATACGGACCAGCCAATACAACTGGCAAGTATAAAAGCCATGTTGGCCAAAACTCGAATGAAAATTTTTTAAAAAAATTCATAAATGCTTAACTAGGTACGGCATGATTTTGAATTTCTAAAAACTCTCTTTGAAAGCCTGATTGATGCAAATCAAAATAATCGAAATTAATACCCTTATTATTAGTTATAATCTGACTAATACTAATGGTTTGAGTGCCATTTTTAGGATTTAATTTAATTCCATTTGGAAAAATTTCTGAACCATTAAATTGATGAAATCCGAGCAATTGATTGGAGGCATTTTGTTCATCTAAACCATTTAAATACTGGTAAAAAAAGCTCTCCCTTGCAAGTCTAATTTCTTCAGAATAAAGGGTAACAGACGACCAAATATGAGCTTTACTTTTATCTTTAATAGAATGTAAAATAGCTGATCCTGTCCATTTAATCTCATGTATAGCCAATTCTTTTATAGCAACAATGGTAAATGGTTCAATACCTTTAAAATTAAATTCAGCAAGAAATTCTGATATGGTTTCAAATTTAAATAAATGAATGAGTACTTTTCCTCTACTCATTACATAAGGAGGCTTAGAGACATGTGCCTCTATACCTCCGTTTAATAAACATGCTACCATACCATTTGAACTTGCTACTAGCCAAGAACCTTCTCCCAATGGGTCTTTGGGATAAACCAAGACCTGACTTACATAATCTGTTTTAAAAGGAAATATAGCAGACTCTCTTGCTATTTTTTCATCCCTATTTGATGTTAAAATATAGGAGTTTTCACTAAGAGGTAGGTATGTTAGCGTGCACATGAGTTGAATTATATTGAATGGTTGAGTATGCTAAACCAAAATCTTTATGAAGTTTAATGGAAGGAAAATGATGTTTAATGCAAATTTGTATGATGGCCATATGATGAATGGCATGTTCCAAATTATAAGCTAATTCTCTGCTAATGGTAGAAGGTAAATCTAACAAAATATCATTCTCAAATTGTGCCCTTACAGTAACATTAGTATCTGATTCTAGTTGCGATAATAAGGCCATAATAGAATGAATTCCAGCAATGGCAATTTCTTTCTTTTGTTCGAAAAGTATATTTCGTTTTCGTTGATCGTAGTTAATTATCTTAATTACCGCTCCTAACAAAAACTCTTGGTATAATTCTATAATATGGCGAACATGTTTACCTATACTCACCTCAGACAAAATAGGCAAGGATTCCGAAAACTCATTTTCACTTAATTGCTTAATTGCTTGCTCTAATTGAGACAAAACATTCTTATTAGAATCTATTAGGGTTTTTATAATCATCGTAGTAATTCTAAACTAACTTGAATTTTTACCTTATCAGACATGAGAAGACTTTTTCCTCCCACATTATAATCTCTTCTGTTTAACTCAAATGTGCCATTTAATAACATGGCTTGCCCCTTCTCTATCATAGTAAAAGGAACAATTACCTCCTTAGTCACACCTTTTATACTTAACAAAAAATATCCCCTAAATTGATCACCTTGTTTGCCAAAAAACTTAGATTTTATTTTAATCTCAGAATATTGCTCTACATCAAAATATTCCTTCTTTTTTAAATGGCCATCTCGCATAGAATTTCCCGTTTGTATAGTAGAAACAGGTATGATTGCCTCCATTGTAGAACCTAAATAATTATCAGAATTAAACCGAAAATTTCCTGTTAATCCAGTAAAACTTCCGTTCACTTCAATCCCTGCATTTTCGATGGTAAATACCACTTTTGATGAAACTAATTTCTGTTGACCAAACACATAAGTCGACAGCCAAAACAATTGGATCAAACAGAAAAAAACGATGCGTTTAATATTATGCATGTAGCCTAATTAAATCGGTAACTTACTCCCAACATGCCTTGCATAGATTTATTTCTGAACCTATTATTATCTACATACAATGAATTATCGGTGGTATATTCTGTAAATATATAAGCTGCACCTGCCTTTACACTAAACTTATCATTTATTTTATACCTGATTAACATCTCAGAACTTAAACTTCCAATATCATTATCGCCCACAAGCAAGGCATTTAAACTAGTTGGCTTGGCCGTTTGCTCTGCTGCTTGAGTGCTTCGTTTACTGCTATTGTATTTCGCTGTTTCGTTTGAACCAAAAGAAAAACCAAGCGCATCTATATTAAATTCGACAGCCAATTTGGGTGTTATGTTATATTGTAAATAAATAGCTAAGTTTAAACTATTTACTTGGTGCGAGCCAAAACTCAATGTGTCTAAATTTTTTTCTTCTTTGGTAAGCTTAGCAGGTGCCGTTGTAAACTCAGAATTACTACCCATATTCCCTGTATACCTTAGTCCGTAACCAATTCCAAATTTTTTCTTGCTTCCCAAGTAATGCATGTGAAAGGCAGAGGCAGAGATAGCACTTTGTTTTCCATTAGAAGAAAAATTAAGGTCGGCATGATTATCTTTTGATAAAAATTGTGCCTTACCCAAGAAAGGAGCAGCCATCAAGGCGCTCAAAATAATAGTTTGTATTGCTTTCATTCGTTAACTTGTGTTATTGTTTAATAAATTTAACTTTAAAAATTTGCTCCTCATTGTTCAAGGCCAAAAAGTAAACGCCTTGGTTCAGCCCGTTTAAGCTAATTTGATTTAGTTGCAATATCTTGCCTTGCTGAACCAAAACACCTTGCATAGAATATATTTTATACTCTTGAAAGGTGTATTTTAAATCTTCTATGTGCAATGCGTCTTGAGCCGGATTGGGATATACTTTTAGCCCAGAAAAATAAGGCAACTCTATGCCACTTAACATTCCAAAATGAGCCGATTTTTCGGCTTGTATGAGCGACTTATTGCTGGCATTATTGATTACGGCTAAAGCATATAAATCGGTACTCCCCCAAAAAGATTCTCTAAATACTTTAGATGTTAATACAAGTGAATCGCCGGCCATAGTTGGCAAGTTTACGGCAAGCCCACCAGCCGAATAAACACTTTTTCTAAATACATTACGGTGTGTTTGCTCACCATTATTAGCAGCATAATTAACCGTTTCATTGGCTAAAGCTACAAATACATTGGCCGTGCCCATCATATTAATTGCTACAGCTTTAATTATAGTGGTTACCTCCACCGAATCGCCTACAAACATACCGCTTACTCTTACTTCAAAATCACTTGTTTGATTTTTGTATGGATCAAAAATTGCTGAACTCCCATAATTAGTAGATGCGCTTATGGGGTTGCCATTAATTACAATTCTTGGGGTTGAACCAAAAACGCCAAGATACTGCGCTCTTGCATCATTTTCTGATTTATTTTGCCTGTTAAAAAAACATTGGCTATATGGTGCACTTGGGTGAATGGAGATTTGTAAAACATCTTGTTGCGCTGCTACATTAGCAAAAAAGCCAGGATTTCTATTGGCACAAACGCTGCAGAAAGTATTGGTGAAATGTTCTACCAAAATTTTTCTTGGTACTTGGCTATAGGCCGTACTTAGGTTTAATAAAACCAAAAATATCAATGCATTCTTTTTCATTTAAATGATTTAAATTTTTGTCAAACTAGATTGTATAGCTTGCGTTAAATCATATGTACTTTCTTTAACGCTAACCTTTGAAATGATTTTCTTAGTGTTGGCATCAACCAAATATAAAACTCCAGTAGTTTTATTTTTTGATAACAATTCTGTTAATCCTCTAGATTCTATTGCAGGGGCCGAATTTAAAATACTATTAGCGTCGCTTAAATCATTTACCACAATAGCAAATTGTTCGTTTGAGGCAAATTGAGAAACTACTTCTTTTTCCACTCTAGCTCCATGCTTTTTACAAGGCGGACACCATTTTGCAGTGCTTACCACGATAATTACTTTTGCGTTTGAAGGAGCGCTTGTTTGCGCCTGAAGACCGCTTATTGAAAACATCAATAAGGTAAAAATAGTCATTAAGATTTTCATGCTTTTGGATTTAGTTTAGCATTAGTCATACAAAAGCTAAAAACCTTACAAGAATTTGTGTAAAATTATCAATAAAAATAATAAACTATTGAATTTCAGAAACCTTAATTAATTTTCAGTATCAGCAATTTTCAATTTTTCCTTTATCTGTTTCTGAGTACTTTCTATCATTTGAGCCGAAGGCTCAACAGTTATTTTTCTTTTAATAATGGTATGCATCAACTCGCTTTGTTTAGCATATATAGCACAAACTTTACACAGAAATAAATGTAAAGCAAGCTTTATTTTATTGGCTAAACCGATAGACTTTTCACGTCTTATTTCAACCATTGCGGTTGCTTGCTTACAAGTAATCATCAAACCCATCTTTACCTCCAACTTTTTTCTAAACAATTTCTCATTACTAATTTGGCTCTATGAATAATCTGCCAATAATTGGTATCGTTAATGTTCAAAACCTGACAAATTTCTTTGGCATTTATTCCAAAAATATATTTTTGAAACAAAGCATCTCTCCACTGCAAGGGTAAATTCTCGAAACACCTTTCATATACTTTTAAAAAACTTGGATTATCCAATAAATGAGCCTCTTCTTTCCATTCGGTAAAAGTTTGCTCTTTATTCCAATGGCCAGATTCTAAAAAAATTTCATCAGAAAGAGATTCTGCTTGCAAAGAATCAAAACCTATTCTTGAAGTCTTCTTAAAATGATCGTTTATTTTATTATTTAGTATCCCAAAGAGCCAAGTTAAAGGCTCACTTTTACCTTTAAAACTCTCTATTTTTTCAAAAGCCACTACAAAAGTGTCTTGAACCAAGTCTTTAGCTAATTCATCATCTTTACATTTGGCACAAGCCCAATGCAATAATTTACCTGTATATAACTCAATCCAACTAGATAAGCTTTCTTGTTTGTGGTATGCTAAATTTTCTTCCAAAAGTTCATGGTTAATAGGAAACAAATATAAAAATCGCACTTTAAAAAAATAGGTAGATTTGTTTTTACAAAATCTTTTATACCTTGTATTAAATTTTGAAATATGAAAAACGCTAGAAGAACCTTTATTAAACAAAGTAGCTTAGGTATATTAGGTAGTGTTGCTTTGCCCGCAGCCTTTAACGAATTACAAGCATTACCTTTACCTAAATCTAGTGAAAAAATTGAACCAACAGATGATACTTTTTGGAAATTAGTAAGGCAACAATTTCCTCTAAATAAAGATTGGGCTTATCTTAATAATGGTACTATGGGACCATCGCCTTACCCTGTGATAGAAGCAGTGCACAAAGGCATGATGGATGGCGATGTGTATGGAAATTACGGTGGCTGGGAAACTACTCATGCCAAAATTGCGAAATTTGTAGGAACCCACGAAGATGAAATTGCCCTTACACACAATGTTACTGATGGCATTAATATAGCCTGTTGGGGCTTACCTCTAAAAAAAGGTGATGAAGTAATTTTAACAACCCACGAACATGTTGGCAATGCTTTTCCTTGGCTGAACCGACAAAAATTACACGGCATCAAAATAAAAGTGTTTACTCCTGCTTCTACCGCAGCAGAAACTTTAGATAGAATAAAAGCTTTGTACACCAAGAAAACTAGAGCTATTGCTGTGCCGCATATTCCGTGTACAATCGGACAAATATTACCAGTTAAAGAAATTTGTGATTGGGCTAAAGAAAAACAAATATTCTCTTTCATAGACGGTGCTCATGGTCCGGGTATGTTACTCATAGATCTCCATCAAATGGGTTGCGATGTATACGCATCATGCTGTCATAAATGGATGTTAGGTCCTAAAGGAACCGGATTTGTGTATGTACGCAAAGACTTTCAAGACACACTTCAAACCTACTTTGTTGGAGGCGGCAGCGATAATGCCAAATGGAACATGGCTAGCGAACCAATACAAATGGGAACGTATGCCAACAATGCTCATAGGTATTATGGCGGAACCCAAGGCCTTGGCCTATATAGAGGCGTAGATGCTGCCATTCAATTTATAGACACTATAGGAATGGAAAACATCTATAATCGCATCAATTATTTAGGGAAATACACCCAAGATGCATTGTTAAATTTAGGAAGCAAAATTGAGATGTTAACTCCTACAGAACAAGCCTCACGCTGCGCTGTAAATGGGTTTAGGATAAAAGGTTTCGACTTCTCAAAATTCTATGCCAAATGCGCCGACCAAAAAATTAGAATTAGAATGGTTGCAGAAAATGAAATAAACTGCGTACGCGTATCTACACACATTTATAACAATACAAACGAAATAGACAGATTTATAGAAATAGTAAAGAAAGAATTATAAAAAAAGCTCGATTTTTACTTTAATTTCTCCAATAAATCATTCAGCTCATCGTATTCTTTTAATCCGGTTTTTTCTTCTTTACCACCTTGCAAATGCCATGCATAAGGCATTAGCTCTGCTATTAGTTCTTTCCCTGGAAACTCAGCAAAATCTAGGTTCAAGAAAATCTTATATTGGGCACATAAGTCTTTTATATCGGCAGCTTTTAAACCATCATGTAAGCTTCCTTTTAGCTCAAAAGCATCGGCGTATTCTTTGTAGGCAGCTATTTCAGTTTTCACAAATTCAAGGCTATTGTTGCTAATAGGAATTACCTTAATAATAGGCTTTCCAATCTGAGGAAGCTCATCTGGCAAAATACTATTCTCTAAAGCCACCACATCCATGTTTAGCAATTCGCTTAATGAGATAATCTCATCTAAATCTTGCTCACCAAAATAAGCAATGGCATGCGAACCACTAATCCAATCCAAAATTTCTTTGGCCTTAATTGGTAATATAAAATCGGCATCGCTTGGGTTCAAACAGAAACCTACGTATTCTATACCTGCTGCGGCTGCAAAACGAGCGTCGGCTAAATTGGTAACCGGACTTAATTTAAGCTTAGTAATATAACTCATGAGTAGTTTATTTTCTTTTAAAAACAGGCACATTGCTGCACGCCTCACCGTACATAAGGCTTTTAGCTACAGGCAATAATCCCGCGCTTAACATAAGGTATACATTTTCTGGAACGGGTATTTCTCCGCAGCCTTTTAAAATCACCCGAACATCTTTGTAGCTATCAAAATCTACTTTAGAAATGGCTTCGGCAAATAAAAGCTCCTCCACGTGGGCTTTGGTACCAAAGAAAAATCTTTTGGCAAATGGTTGAACCGAAACGCCCAATAACATGTAAGCCCAAACAGGGATAATGGCGTCTGCAGAGCAAGTAAAGGCAACAACTTTTCCTTCAAAAACCGACCAATCAAACGATTTTACATACTCTCTAAAACTTTTCTCTTGAAGGATTAATTCCCTAAAAAGCCAAGGTTTAATATCAAACTCTACAACCGGAAATTCAGGTGCAAAACTAGCGGGATCAATGGTTATTAATCCTGAAGCAGCAACCTTATTTTCTATAATATCAAGACTCATTTTAAATATACATTTCTTTTTACTTCGCGTCTACTTAGCACCTGCACCAAACTGGTATCAGACCTATTAAATGTTTGCGAAACAATGTAATAATTTCCCTGTAAAAGAAAGCCAAAATCGGCTTCTGCATTGCTACTTTGTGTTCTCTTATAATATAAATATAAATTACGCTGAATATCCTCGTAATTAGTATATAAATATACATCAGCCGATAATCGATTGTTTGTATTAAAATCATAGGTATACACAAACAAACGACCGTTAAACTCAGAGCTATCAGACAATATAATATCCGAAGCTTCCTTGGCTGGAGTTACAGTTTCTGTACGCGTACATGCGGCTAAAAGTAAAGGCAAAGCAAACAAAAGGTAAGCGAGCTTTTTCATAAATAGAAAGTTTTATTTAGGTTCAAACTTACTTAATTTCACTTATTTTTACGGCATTCGTTCTCGACCTGTCAATAATTGGCATGCTAGCAGTATTAATAACTATATCACCAAATTTCACGTAACCCATTTGTTTTAATGAGTCGTTGATATCGCCAATAGATTGATCTGTGCTCTCGAAACCTCTGTACAAAAAGCCTCTAACTCCCCAAACCAAACTCAAGGTTTTTAACAAACGCGGGTTGGTGGTAAAAATAAAAATCGGTGCTTTTGGTCGGTACGAAGATAAACGATATGCAGAATATCCAGAGAATGTCATGCCCACTACCGCTGCTGCTTTTAGATGGTCTGATATACGCACAGAAGTGAACAAAATTTCATCAGAGATAAACGTAGGCGAATTTTCATCCGGACGTTTGCCTTTAAAATAAGGAGCATTGGTTTGCTGTTCAACGTGTGCAATGGTTTTTTGCATAGCTCTTACGCACAAATTAGGGAAGGCACCCACCGAAGTTTCGGCACTTAGCATAACCGCATCTGCACCATCCATAACTGCATTAGCCACATCATTAACCTCTGCGCGGGTTGGCACCGGACTGCTTATCATACTTTCCATCATTTGGGTTGCAATAATTACCGGTTTAGAGAGCTCTATACACTTTTTAACGATAGCCTTTTGTAAAACCGGAACCTGTTCCATTGGCATTTCAACACCCAAATCGCCACGAGCCACCATAATTCCATCTGCCACCTGAATAATTCTATCCATATTAATGATGGCCTCAGGTTTTTCTATTTTGGCAATTACCCTAGGCTTCCATTCGTTTAGCTCAATGATGTTTTTAATAAAAATCAAATCATCCGCCGAACGCACAAAACTAAGAGCCACCCATTCAACCTTTTGCTCTAAGCCAAATTTTAAATCATCCAAGTCCTTTTGCGTCATGCTAGGGATAGACATTTTAGTATCAGGCAAATTAAAACCCTTTTTATTTGTAAGGAAACCGCCCGCAACCACACGCGTTTTAATAAGATTCTTCTTGTTAGTTTCGAGCACAACTAATTCTAGCTTTCCATCGTCTAACAATATACGTTCGCCTTTATTTACATCACGAGGCAGGCTATCAAAATTCACATAAATTCTTTCGGCTGAACCAATGCATTTTTCAGTAGTTACGATTAATTCAGCACCTGTCTTTAACTCAATTTTGCCATTTTCCATTTCACCTACACGGAGTTTTGGTCCCTGTAAATCGAGTAGCATACAAACATGCGAGCCCAACTCATCATTTATTTTGTGTATATTATTAATCACTTGCAGGTGATCTTCATACGATCCATGAGAAAAGTTTAGTCGACAAACATCTACACCCTCTTGGATAATAGATTTCAGATTTTCGTAGCTGCTAGTTGCCGGACCGATAGTGGCAATTATTTTGGTTCGGTTAAATTTTATATCACTCATTTTATTTAGATAATCCAACTAATTTTTGAAATAATTTTAGGGTTTTCGATGGGCGCGATAAACTGAATGGCACCTAATTTCATGCAAGAGCGCTGAAAAGATGACACATCAAAAAATTCAATTCCACCGCGCACAACTAACAAATAATCAAATTGCTTTAAATCGTTAAACACATAAAGACCAAATTCCTTATTGGCTAACAAATAGTAATTTAAATGGTTTTCCTCATCAAAAAAGGCAAATTTAGAAAAACTTATTTCTGCCTTTGGGTTGTAATCAGGAAGTTCTAAATCAGGTACACGCTCAAAATTAAGCGCGTCTAATTGGTTCAGAAAGAAAAGAAGTTTGCTGGCTTTTAGGTTTGAGACCAAACCAAAAAGCAAAAGAGAAACATCTTCATCAACCTCTAATTTTAGCTTATTCACTTCTACAAAGTAAAGGTATTCTTATTTAATAAGGATAACTTAACAATAAATTAAGCAAAGAAAACCAAAAGAATAGGCGATAAATTTATAAATGAAATGAAAACTTGCATTTTAATTCTAAAAAGTAGTTTATTTGCAGACTATTAAACCTTAAGAAAATGTCAGATATTAAAGGAAGAGTAAAAAACATTATTATGGACAAGCTTGGAGTTGAAGAAAGTGAAATCAACGACGACGCTAGTTTTACAAACGATTTAGGTGCCGATTCTTTGGATACCGTTGAATTGATTATGGAATTTGAAAAAGAATTCAACATTGCTATCCCAGACGACCAAGCTGAGAAGATTGGTACTGTTGGACAGGCAATTTCCTACATCGAGCAAAACGTAAAAGGCTAATTAATCAACGTTAATTAACTAATTACTTTATGCCATTCCGCAGAGTTGTTGTTACAGGATTAGGTGCATTAACACCCATCGGAAACACTTTAGAGGAGTATTGGAACGGATTATCAAATGGGGTTAGTGGCGCTGCGCTCACTACCCAATTTGATACTTCCAAGTTCAAAACTCGATTCTCTTGTGAAGTGAAGAACTTTGACCCTACCCAATTTATCGACAAAAAAGAGGCCCGCAGAATGGACCGCTTTACTCAGTTTGCTATTGTTACAACTGATGAAGCTATCAAGGATGCTGGTCTAGATGATTCGATAAACAAGGATAGAGTTGGAGTAATTTGGGGCACTGGAATTGGTGGTTTACATACATTTCAAAGCGAGGTTTCGGCCTTTGCAAAAGGTGATGGAACTCCTCGATATAGTCCGTTCTTTATCCCCATGATGATTGGTGATATCTCTGCTGGATTAATCTCTATCCGTCACGGGTATAGAGGTCCAAATTTTGTTACAGTGGCCGCTTGTGCTTCTTCTACCAATGCCATTGCCGATGCATTTAATTATATCCGCCTTAATAAAGCAGATATTATTGTAACGGGTGGTTCTGAGGCTTGTGTAAACGAGGCTGCGATTGGTGGATTTAATGCCATGAAAGCGCTAAGTGAGCGTAACGATGATCCTTCTACTGCATCACGACCATTTGATTTAGATAGAGATGGTTTTGTGTTAGGAGAAGGAAGTGGAGCTTTAATTTTGGAAGAATACGAACATGCGAAAGCGCGTGGTGCCAAAATTTATTGCGAAATAATGGGTTGCGGTTTATCAGCCGATGCCTATCACATGACTGCCCCTCATCCGGATGGGTTGGGTGCATCAAACGTGATGAAATATGCCTTGGAAGACGCTGGCATGAATCCGGAAGACATCGACTATGTGAATGTTCACGGAACTTCCACTCCACTTGGCGACCCTCAAGAAATTAAGGCTATCCTTTCTGTTTTTGGCGAGCATGCATTCAATATGAATATCAGCTCAACCAAATCGATGACTGGACATTTACTTGGTGGTGCAGGAGCCATTGAAACTATCGCTTGTATTTTGGCTATACACAGAGGAATTGTTCCTCCTACTATCAACCATTTTACAGATGATCCTGCATTCGACCCACGCTTAAATTTAACGTTTAATACCGCACAAAAACGTGAAGTAAGAGCAGCCATCAGCAATACATTTGGTTTTGGTGGTCATAATGCTTCTGTTATTGTTAAAAGGTTTGAATCTTAAAAAGCTTTGTTTTGGTCGCTATTTAAGCCGCTTACGGCAGAACAACGCGAGTTATCGCATAAAATAAAGAACATTACTGGTTTTACTCCCTCCCGAATAAAACCATATGAGCAAGCTCTGCGTCACCATTCCGTTTCTAAAACCATACATAATTCTGGTTCTAAGGATAGCAACGAACGTCTCGAATTTTTGGGCGATGCTATGCTAAATGCTATTGTAGCAGAATACCTTTTTTTAAAATATCCCTTCAAAGATGAAGGCTTTCTTACTCAACTGCGTTCCAAAATCGTTAGTAGAGAAAGTCTTAACGAGCTAGCTATCAAAATAAACCTTAATCAGATTGTTGAATATGATAGGAAAGCTCTACAAAATATAACGCTTAGAAACAGCATTTTTGGCAATGCTCTTGAAGCATTTTTAGGTGCCATTTTCTTAGATGCAGGGTTTAAAGGTTGCAAAAAGTTTATTGTAGACAACCTCCTAAGATTTCATATCGACGTAGATAAATTGCAAGTTACAGAAACCAATTACAAAGGCCGTTTGATAGAATTTGCCCAGAAGAACAATAAAATTATCGATTTTGAAGTAGAGGAAATTCCAGATGGCAGGAACAAAATCTACAAGGTATGTGTAAAATACAACGGCGAATTTAAAGGGGAAGCCCAGCATATTTCAAAGAAAAAAGCCGAACAAATGGCAGCAGAAAAATCTTTCGAAGCCATTGTAAATCCTAGCTAGAATGATTCGATATTTTGTTCATTTAGCATACCACGGAAAACCATATCATGGTTGGCAAAAACAACCAAATGCACATAGTGTGCAAGAAGAAATAGAATCCAAATTAAGCATACTTCTAAAAACCCCCATCCAAGTAGTGGGGTGCGGTAGAACAGATACAGGCGTTCATGCCAAGCAATATTACCTGCATATGGATTTGGTTCAGCCCATAGATACCGAAAAAGTATGTTTTCAGCTGAATGCCATCTTGCCAAAAGACATTGCTATATTCGAAATTTTTGAGGTAAAATTAGATCTACATGCTAGGTTTAGTGCCATAAGCAGACAATACGAATATTGGATTTGCAGAAAGGCAAATCCGTTTGCCCAAGATATCAGCTATTTTTACTCGAAACCTTTACATGTTGAGGCCATGAATCAGGCTGCTCTTTTGCTTTTAGGAAGTCACGATTTTGAGTGTTTTAGCAAAGTACATACCGATGTAAAAACATTTATTTGCGATGTGAGATTTGCACAATGGCAAGCAAGAGAAGACGGCTTTTTAGTATTTACCATTGAGGCAGATAGATTCCTAAGAAACATGGTACGAGCTATTGTTGGAACTTTGTTAGAGGTAGGAAAAGGGAAAGTGAGTATCGACGAATTTAAGGCCATTTTGCAGAGCAAAAACAGAAGCGAAGCAGGCATGAGCGTGGCTGCACAAGGATTATTTTTGAGCAAAATAAGTTACGATTTTTAGAAAATTCTGCTATCTTTGATTTAGCAGATGAGCAAAGAAACTACACATATTAAATCTAGAAGTATTAATAGGTTGCAACACTTGTTGGTTACTAATAAAGTTAGAAACCCCAAAATGATTGCTGTGTTGGTATTTATTAGCTTATCATTACTCTCACATTTTTTAGCCTATCAAAATTATTTATTGGCAGAAAGCAAGCTACAAGACAAAATGCATGAAGAACTAATTCGTGTAAAAGACAAGCTTAATACCTTTTTAAAATCGAGTTTAATTGCCACCAAAACGCTATCTTATATCGTAGAAAATTATGGCATCCCGGAAGATTTCGAGAAAATTGGCAAGCACCTTATTGGTGAAAATAAAAATATAGATGTTATTGAACTTACTCAAGGCGGACTCATAACTCATGTATACCCAAAAGAAGGCAATGAAAATGTAATCAATTACGATATTATTAAAGAACCAACCACTCGTAAAGAAGCCCTCAGAGCCATCCAAACTAGGGAATTATTTTTTGCTGGCCCATTTAAACTTAAGCAAGGCGGACATGGAATTGTGGGAAGAAATGCCATTTTTAAAGAAGGCAAATTTTGGGGATTTTCTGTTGTTGTGTTACGATTAAATACACTTGTAAAAAGCTTGGGATTAGACAGCAGTTCTCATAAAAATTTAGTCTTTCAATTATCCAAAACAAACCCTAATACTGGCAAAGAAGAATTCTTTTTAGCCAATACCATTCAGCAATCTGGAAAACACTCCCAATCGATATTTATACCCGAAGGCAAATGGAAAATTTACATACATAACACCTCAAATAAAAACGGGCTGAACCTACTTATTTTAAGTGTTTTTGGACTTTTTGTATCAGCGTTGATTGCCTTTTTTACCTACTATTTTGTTCAACAGCCAGAGATATTAAAAGAATTAGTAGATGAAAAAACAGAACAAATTAAAGCTACAGAAAAAATACTAACCGATAGTTTAAATCGTATTAAAGAGTCGTTTATTTCTTTAAACAACAATTGGGAATACACATTTATTAATACCTCTGCCCTGCAAACACATCCAGAGGGTATTGAAAAAATAATTGGGAAAAGTATTTGGGAGGTGCACCCAGAATTGCTTGGAACCGATTTTGAGCATACTTATAAAAATGCCATGCTCAAGCAAGAATCTGGAGAGATTGAAAGTTTTTATGCTCCTATGGGACTTTATTTTTCGGGCAGATTTTACCCTTCAAATGACGGTATTACTATCATTTACTCGGATATTACCGAACGTAAAAAACTAGAAAATGAATTATACGAAACCTATCAAAATATTCGTAACCTAAACAATTATCTCCAAACCGTACGCGAAGAAGAAAGAGGAAATATCGCTCGCGAAATTCACGACGAATTAGGTCAGCAACTCACCGCATTAAAGATGGATGCCTATTGGTTAAGCAAGAAAATTTCGGCAGAAGACAATCCAATTCAAGATAAGCTGAACCAAATGCTTTCTTTAATTGATCAAACTATACAAACGGTTAGAAGAATAGCTAGTGAACTTCGCCCAGGAATTTTAGACGATTTGGGATTAGTAGCAGCGCTCGATTGGTTGAGCTCCGAAACCATGAAAAGAAGCGGAATAAACATCTCATTTCATTCGAATATTGAAGATGTTAAACTAGATAAAATCCATGCCATTGGCGTATTTAGGATTTACCAAGAAGCCTTAACAAATGTGTTAAGATATGCCCATTCGAAAGTAGTTAAAGCCTCCCTTTTACATGAAGGCAATACCATTATTTTAAGTGTTACAGACAATGGGATTGGGTTCAGCCAAGAAGATATAAAGAGTAAAAAATCTTTTGGATTAAGCAGTATGAAAGAACGTGCATTAATGATGCAAGGCCAACTTGATATACAAAGCGAACCGCAAAAAGGTACCACTATAAGATTAATTCTACCCGATTCAATCATCCTATTAACTTAGAACAATTATGCAGCTAACCATATTAATTGCAGATGATCATGCTATTGTTCGAAAGGGATTAATTCAGATAATAAAAGAAAATTTTCCGTCTTCTCAAATTTATGAGGCTAATGATAGCATGGAAGTATTCAAACTTATTAAGGAACGGATATGGGATATTATTTTATTAGATATTTCTATGCCCGGAAGAAATGGTGTGGATACGTTAAAACAACTACGAGCAGATGGAATTAAATCGCCTATTTTAATGTTGAGTATGCATGCAGAGGACCAATATGCACTGCGTGTTTTGAAAGCTGGAGCATCTGGTTTTGTAAATAAAAACTCGGCCACAGAAGAATTAATAACGGCATTCCAAAAAGTATTATCAGGCAAAAAATATATTTCAGAATTTGTAGCAAACCAATTGTTAGAGGCACCCAACAAACACTCCGAAAAACCATTACTTCAGCAGTTATCAGACAGAGAAATGCAGGTATTCGAATTATTAGCTAAAGGGAAATCTGTGACAGATATTGCCAATGAAATCTCTCTAAGCTCTAATACCATAAGTACCTATAGAAGCAGAATTTTAGAGAAACTTGGATTACATAATAATGCCGACATCATTAAATACGCACTAGAAAATAATGGCTAATATTTGTAGTGATTGCCCTACAAATTAATGAGAATAACCACTACTTTATACCATACTTTTAACAGGTACTTTTGTACCATAAATTAATTGTATGTTACCATCGGCTCAAACCAAAAATGTTTCTGTTTTCATTGTAGAAGACTCCCCTATTGTAGTAGAGAGACTAGAGAATATTATTAAGGATTTACCATCTATAAAATTAGCAGGCAAAGCCGCCACAATTGAATCTGCGCTAATGGGGATTAATATGACCCATCCTACAGCCGTAATTTTAGATATTCATTTAAAAGATGATGCACCCGATCATAATGGAATTGATTTAATTCAAATTCTTAGAAAAAGTAGTCCTAATTTAGTAATCATTATGCTTACTAATATGAGCAGCTCTAAGTACAAAGAAAAATGTCTTCAATTAGGAGCCAATTTTTTCTTAGATAAATCAATAGATTTTACCAATATAGCCGATATTTTAGAGAGCTTAACGTATTAATATGCCCACATTAAATTTTTTAAAATGGGGCAAAAATAAGA
>JAKRSG010000095.1 GCA_022402405.1 Bacteroidia bacterium
CAAGTTTTAGTGGAGGCGCAACCTTTTATTTGGCATTTAATGAAGCGGATGGTAATAGCAGTTCGTCTGGTGATAATATTTATATAAAAACCTTTACGGTTAGCGTATTGCCAGTTCGTTGGTTAGATTTTTCTCATAGAGTTGAAAAAGGAAAACTGCATTTATATTGGAGTACTGCCACCGAAATCAATAATGCTAAATTTGTGGTGGAACGCAGTAGCGATGGAGAAATCTTTGATGAATTGGGCGAGATAAAAGGAAAAGGAAATTCTGAGACTGTATCACATTATTCTTTTGTTGAAAATGAAGTACCAGAATCTAAAATGTATTACCGTATAAAGCAGGTAGATTTTGATGGTAAATTTGACTTTTCTAAGCTTATTAGTTTTGATCCAAATACTTCAGGAATTGAGGATATTCAAGTAAATATTAACGGGAAAAAGCTTAGGTTCAGCCAGCCACAACAGGTTAAGCAGGTTAGTATAATTGGACTAGATGGAAAGCTAATGCGTAGTTTTGTGGATGTATCGGAGTCTGAGTTAACTATAGATTTTTTACCGACTGGTGTATATGTTTTGGCTGTAGAAACTAAAGAGTCTGGAATGTGGTATAAAAAAATATGGGTTCAAAATTAATTGAACCCATATTTTTATTTTCTGTATAGAACTTCTTTGATGGCTTTTGTTGTTCTGGCTACATCTGGCAAAAACTCTTGTACAAAAGTTGGTGCGTAGCCTAGAGGTGTATCTTGTGTGCAGATTCTATGCACGGGAGCGTCTAAATAATCGAAGGCTCTTTTCTGAACCATATAGGTAATTTCGGTAGAGATAGAGGCTAATGGCCAAGCTTCTTCTACAATTACTAGGCGATTCGTTTTCTTAACGCTTGCGATAACGGTATCATAATCTATAGGGCGCACGGTCATTAAATCGATAACCTCGCAGCTAATACCTTCTTTGGCTAGTTCTTCGGCAGAGGCAAGTGCAACTTTTAAGATTTTTCCAAAAGAAACAATCGTTACGTCTGAACCTACTCGTTTGATATCGGCTTTTCCAATTGGAATTAAATATTCTTCTTCTGGTACCTCGCCTTTGTCGCCATACATTTGCTCGCTTTCCATAAAAATAACTGGATCGTTATCTCTAATGGCAGATTTCAGTAAGCCTTTTGCATCGTATGGGTTGGCAGGAACAACTACTTTTAAACCCGGACAGTTAGCATACCAGTTTTCGAAAGCCTGACTATGCTGCGCTCCTAATTGGCCAGCACTACCAGTTGGTCCGCGGAAAACCATGGGGATGTTAAACTGGCCACCACTCATTTGGTACATTTTGGCGGCTGAGTTAATTACTTGATCTATGGCTACAAGAGAGAAGTTGAAGGTCATAAACTCTATTACCGGACGAAGTCCGTTCATAGCTGCACCCACTCCAATACCTGCAAAACCAAGTTCTGCAATGGGAGTATCGATAATTCTTTTCGGTCCAAATTCGTCTAGCATGCCCTGACTAACCTTATAAGCACCGTTATATTCGGCTACTTCTTCGCCCATTAAAAACACGTTTTCGTCTCTGCGCATTTCTTCGCTCAAGGCTTCACGTAAGGCTTCTCTAAATTGTATTACTCTCATGGATTGATTATAAAAGAACCGCAAAAATAGCCGCTATTGGCTTATATCAAAGTTTATTGTGAATTTTTTATTTAGAGAGTAAAAAAAATGACCTAAAAAAGTTCTCTTTCTGAGTATATGCAACTTTGTAGTCGTTAAAATTGATTTAATAATTGAATACATTATATTTGATTTAAATCTGTTTAGCTTATGAAAAAATCAGTTTTCCTTTTTTTATTTTTGATTCCTATAACCATATTTGCCCATCATTTAAACGGAGGTTATATTAGCTTACGATGGCTTTCAGCCAACAAATATGAGTTAAGTGTTAAGTTAGTTAGAGAGTTTGGATATGCCTATGGCTCAGATTTAAGAATAACTGTAGGTGTTTTTGAAAAGGGAACTAATGCATTGAAACAGCAAATCCCAATTGATTTAAATAAATTAACAGCTGATACTTTATCCTTACCTAAAAACTGTGCAACAGCAGATCCTCGACACATTGTAGATGATTATAAAAAAGAGATAAGTTTTGATACCAGTGTTATGAATAACCTCAAAACATATTATTTGAGTTATCAGAGATGCTGTAGGCCATCTGGATTGGCTAATATTTCTTTTTCTGGCGATATGGGTATGTGTTTGTATGCTGAGATTCCTGCTCCAGGATTTGTGAAAAATAGTAGTCCAACTTTGGCTAAGTTTCCATACTTAGGTGCGGTATTAAACAAACCTTTCAGTATTCGCTTGCGTTCCAAGATGCCGACCAAGACAGCTTACGGTATTCATTAGTTACACCATTAAAAGGTTGGTTAGTTAAAGATAATCCTACTTCGAATATTCCATTAGCTGGGCCATATTCGGAGGTGGCTTATAACCCTGGTTATAGTTTGGCTAACAAGCTGGGAGTAGCGCCGCAGAACCGACTAAAAATTGATTCCTTAACAGGAATGTTGAGTGCAATTCCAGATAGAGAAGGTAAATATACAATCGGCGTTTTGGTGGAGGAGTTTAGGGGTGGAGAAAAAGTAGGAGAAACCCGACTAGATTTACTGATGTTTGTTTTTCGAAATTGGGATAGAAATTTAACCTTGTCAGTGGTAAACGAATTAGGTTCAGCCATAACAGATGATACCTTATATATTAGCAACC
>JAKRSG010000096.1 GCA_022402405.1 Bacteroidia bacterium
AGCATGGCCCATGGCGCTTTGCGGACTATCAGGAGCTACTACTACTATGTCGCCCAAGCCTTTTACGGCCTGAACCAAGGCCTGTATTCCCGGTGCTGTTATCCCGTCGTCGTTGCAGATTAATATGAGTGGTGATGCTTTCATTTAATGCTGCGAAGCTACATTTATTTTACATTAGTTAAAAAGATTTATTGTTAAAAAGGAGCCGGACTAAAACTATCATGAGAGTCATCGTCTTCATTTAGCCTCGAACTCATGGTAATAAAGCCTTGAGTGTCTACCATTAGGTCGTTATTATTCTGGGCATAAGAGTCTTCCATTAGGTCGGTAAACTTGGTAAAATCGTTAATAAATCTCAAGCGAATATTGTCTAGAGCACCATGACGGTTTTTGGCAATCATTACCTCGGCTTGACCTGCCGTTGGAGAGCCATCTTCCCATTCATTAATTTGGTAGTATTCCGGACGGTATATAAACATTACCATATCGGCATCCTGCTCAATAGATCCAGATTCACGTAAATCTGATAACATAGGTCTGTTACTGGCAGAGGTTCTTCTTTCGGTCATACGACTTAACTGCGAAAGCGCAATTACAGGCACATCTAGCTCTTTGGCGAGGGCTTTTAATGAACGCGAGATATAACTTACCTCCTGTTCGCGATTACCATTTTTAGCATTTCCATCATCGCCACGCATTAACTGCAAGTAATCTATGAGCACCATTTGAATGTTATTCTGTTGCTTAAGCCTTCTACACTTGGCACGTAATTCAAAAACAGATAGGGCAGGAGTATCATCAATAAAAATGGGCGCTTCAGATAGACGAGCAATTTTAGAGTTGAGCTGAGCCCATTCGTAATCTTTTAAATCGCCTGTTCTGAGTTTATGACCATGAATTTCCGCTTCTGAGCTAATCATCCTGCTCACCATTTGTTTGTTACCCATCTCTAAAGAGAAAATGGCTACACCTCTAGGAGCCTCGCCTTGGTTCAGCCCTTCTAAGGATGCATTTCTGGCTATACTAAGTGCAAAAGCTGTTTTACCCATACCCGGACGAGCAGCTACGATGATTAAGTCGGATTTTTGGAAACCGGATGTAAGGTTATCTAGTTTTGTTAAACCTGTTGGAACCCCAGTAAATTTACCATTCTTGTGCTTTAATTCTTCTATGTCTCTCAAGGTGTCTTTAATTACCTTGTTCATAGATTGCATCGACTTTTTAATATTCCCTTGCGATAAATCGAATAATTTTTTTTCGGCAGAATCTAGTAAGTCGAACGCGTCTTTATCATCTTCAAAAGCCTCTGTTTGTATTTCACCAGAGATGCGAATCAGTTCACGTTGTAGGTATTTCTCGGAGATGATACGCGCATGGTACTCAATATTAGCAGCAGAAGCAATGCGATTTGTAAGTTGAGTGATATAAAATGCACCACCTACTAAATCAAGCTTTCCCTTCTTTTTTAATTCGGCTGTAACCGTTAAAATATCTATAGGTTCGGCATTGGTAGCCAAATCTTTTATGGCTTGGTAAATTAATCCATGAGTATCTTTGTAAAAACTTTGGGGCGACAACAATTCACCAATTAAAGTAATGGCATGTTTCTCAATCATTAAAGCTCCTAACACGGCTTCTTCCAGCTCTATTGCTTGAGGTGGTAATTTACTCCCGTCTGCTATAATATTTACTTTAGGCGCTGTTTTCCTTTTATTCTGATATCCTCTTTCTTCTTGCATACATCCAATTCAATGTTTCGAATATAGGTAAAACTAATCCTCATTTTTTCGACCCAGCTAACTTATTAACAAGGGATGTTTTTTTGGGGAAAATAGGTGGTTAACATGTGGATTAGTTTTTAAACGAATTGAAAGTGAGTTGTATTTTTGTTTTTATGACTTTATTAGTTTCGGTTTGAACCAAAGAATTGAGCGATTATTACTTTCATATGAAACAAACCTTATTTTTTTATAAACATCTTTTGGGTGTAAATTAATACGAGGCATTATTTGGATACTCGTGTGCTTACTTTGAAAATTAAGGGCTATTCGTTTTATTCGCCAAATAATATTGTACTAGTGCCGGCAGATAATCAACAAGCATACGCTAAAATTATTAGCGATCTTAAATCAAGGAAGTTTTATCCTGTGTATATTTTGCATGGAGAAGAACCTTATTTTATAGATGAGATTACAGATTATATAGAGAAACATGTTTTAACTGATGCAGAAAAGGCTTTTAATCAAAGCATATTTTATGCAAAAGATTTGGAAATAGGCTCTGTAATTGAAGCAGCGAAAAGGTATCCAATGATGGCTAATCACCAGGTGATTATTGTAAAGGAGGCGCAAGGATTTAAGAAGCTAGATGGATTAGATCATTATATTGAAAATCCAGTACCTTCTACTATTTTGGTCCTTAGTTTTAAAGGTAAAAAATTAGATGGTAGGTCTAAATTAGCCAAATCTGGTAAATATCATCATTGTTTCGAATCCAAAAAGTTATATGAAGATAGTGAACTACCGCGTTGAATAAAGCAATATTTGCAGGAAAGAGGATTGGGGATTTCGGAAACTAATTGTGCCTTAATTGCTGATCATGTAGGTAGCGACTTAAGCAAGGTGGTAAATGAGTTGGATAAATTGCTAATAAACAAAGGTGATTTTAGCGAAGTAGACGAGGCGATGATTGAAAAGCACATTGGAATAAGCAAAGATTTTAATGTATTTGAGTTGTTAACCGCTGTAGCT
>JAKRSG010000097.1 GCA_022402405.1 Bacteroidia bacterium
TATATAATAATCCAAATTCTAATCCATCTGCTGTGCCATAATTAAAATCCTCATTCTGGGGAATCACTTTGTTTACACCCGTATATCCGCCCAAACCCACTTGAATAACCCGTTGCTTTCTTACAGAGTCTTTTGGATGAAATATTTGTGCAGTGGCAGCAGTATGGTTGATGATATTGCAAAAGATATAACAAAAAATAATTTTAGTTAGTGCTCTCATAATGGAAATTGAATGGATAAGGTTGAAAATAATTGATGACTTAACAATGGAACAGCGTTTTGATAAAAATTGTATTCATTAAAACGCTTGGGATTTAAGAAAGCATCCGTTTCGTAAAATATACCAAGAATATAATTTACTTTACTCTCAGGCGAAGATTTATAACGCACACAGATTCCAGCACTTGCAAAAGGGGCTACAATTTCTGCTGTTCGTCTTTGGGTTGACCCATTACCATAAAAATTACTAGGTACAAACCACAATTTGTAGGTGTATTCCACCCCCATTCCAAGCAATGTATTCAGTTGTAATTTCTTATTATCCCAAATTCTATATTGTAAAAGCGCAGGAATTCTAAACCCTTGGTAGTTTATTTCCATATTTAAACTTGATGTTACATTTTGACTACTTTGTACATTAATTACTCCGCCCCATTGTTGCCATCTAGGCATCATTTGCAAGGCAAATCGTTCTGTAAGACTCACTGAATATCCTAAAGCTATACCTAGGTTTTGAACAGGAGAATAATTTATTATTTCATTAGCAATTCGCTTATCAAATTTATCCGAATTTTGGTTGAAAGTAAGCGTTGAAAAACCGTATAATAAACCTACATCAAAGGCAGATTTAGTTTGAGCCTGGGCAGAAATCGAAATAGTAAACATTAACACTACGCATACTATTGCTGCTCTAATTGGGCAATTTGTTTTTTTAAACATGTTATCTCAGTATTTAGTTGAGGTAAAAATATGTTTAATTCTACTTTTTCTATTGATTTTATTTATTTTCAATAATGCCTCCGATCATATTCGATGTTCTGCTCATAAAGTCGTTCAGCCAAATGAAGGAAGACATTCTCATTTAGCAAATTGTCTTCATAATTGGCGGCCTTGCCGCCAATTATGAAGACAATATTTCCCGACAGATGCCCGTCATTCCGACCGCAGGGAGGAACCTCTAAAGAGTTGTTTGGACAACGCTATTTTGGTCAGGAAAACAAGAACATCCTGAAGATAAAACCGGGGAAGATGTTTTAATTTTCTCTCGAGAAAATTGATTTGATTGATTAAAACGCTAACATTTAACTACCTTGCCCGTATTATTAGATAGGTTCGAACCAAAAAATGAAAAATATGAACAGCCGCGATTTTTATGCTAAAAGTCCTTTTACAATAACAGAGGCAGAAACACAGATTAGCACCAAGCTTAGCAAAACAGAAATAAAAGAGGAATTACAGCAAATAAGCAAAAAATTAAGTGCCATTCAAGATGCAATGTACGCACATAATAAATATGCAGTTTTAGTGTGTTTGCAGGGAATGGATACCTCCGGAAAAGATAGTTTAATAAGAGAAGTGTTTTCTTCATTTAACCCGCGTGGCGTAGTAGTTCATAGCTTTAAAACACCCAGCGAATTAGAACTTGAACACGACTATTTATGGCGCCACTATATAGCCCTGCCCGAACGTGGGAAATTTGCTGTTTTTAATAGAAGTCATTACGAAAATGTGCTGGTAACACGCGTAAATCCTAGCTATATTCTAAACGAGAATTTGCCAAGCATAACAAGCGAATCTGATATTTCACAAGAATTTTGGGAGAATAGGTTCAGCCAAATAAATAATTTCGAAAACCATATCCATCAAAATGGAACGCTTGTTTTTAAATTCTTTTTAAACTTAAGCAAAGAAGAACAAAGGAAAAGACTGCTGCGAAGGTTAGAGAAAGAAAGTCACAATTGGAAGTTTTCGCCGGGCGATTTAGTAGAAAGAAAACGCTGGGATGATTACATGAATTGCTACGAAGAGGCCATAAATAAAACCCATACCAAAGAAGCACCCTGGTATGTGATACCCGCAGATGACAAAAATATGGCCCGACTACTAGTAGCCAAAATTTTATACCAAGAAATGCTTAAGCTCACAGATATTAAAGAACCCCCGCTAAACGATGACATCAAAAAAGACATCGACATGTACAAAGATTTACTCGCAAAAAAAGAAATCTAAATAGGTTTAAAGTTTAGGGTTTAAGGTTCAGACAAACCGTCCCAAGTGTCCTAATTGACCAAAGACAAACGACCAAAGACAAACGACCAAAAAGAGTTACTTGCTTTCTAAATTGCAAACCCTAAATTCGCAACTTAAGAACATTAACAACTTATTAAGGCTAAGGCACGCAATGTTTTCGTTTAGTGCTTTAAAAATTGAACTATGCATACTTTTAAAAATACCGCTGCACTCCTTATTTTACTGGGATTATACCCATTGTTAGGTTGGGCACAAATTCAGCAAAAACCAACCTGGGAAAGCAAAACCAGCAAAACAGAAATAAATATTGGCGATGAGATTGAACTCATTATGCGTACCAAAATTCAGAAAGATTGGTACATGTATTCGTCCGATTTTAGCGAAGATGTGGGTCCGGTGGTAGCGCATTTTGAATTTGCCAAACACCCAAGTTACCAGCTAGTGGGTAAAGTAAAACCTGTTGGTAGTCACAAACATTTCGACGATGTTTTTGGTGGCGAAGTTTCTACCTTCGAAGGAGTAGCAGAGTTCAGACAAAAGGTAAAAGTTTTACAAGCCAATCCGCAAATAAAACTCAATGTAGAGTACCAAATTTGCTCGCAAATTACCGGTATGTGCGTCTTGTTTGATACCGATTTTGATTTCTCTAAAAAGTTTAAAGTAAAAGGTGCAACTGCAGAAAATACGGCCTCGGTTCAGCCAGAAAAAACAGAACCCGCCACTCCAGTAAATGTGCCTGCCCCAGCAGAAGCGCCTGTAAAACCAGAAGCAAGCATCAATACCTCCGATAGCGCAGCCAGCGCTGCAGTAGATTATGGCGGCGATGTTTCGGGCGGCAAAAAAGAAGGAATGATTGCCTTTTTAATCTTTGCCTTCTTGGGCGGCTTAGTTGCCGTTATTACACCTTGCGTGTTTCCAATGTTACCCATGACAGTTACTTTCTTTACCAAAAGAAGCGAAACCCGCTCCCTGGCGCTTAAACGTGCATTCGGATTTGGATTAAGCATTGTAGGTATATACGCTTCTTTAGGATTGGTATTTGCGTTTTTTGGCCTCGGTGCAGATTTTGGAAATTGGCTCAGCACACACTGGGTTCCCAATGTTTTATTCTTTGTTATCTTCATTGTTTTTGCCGCCTCTTTCTTGGGAATGTTCGAAATTACCTTGCCTCATAAGTTTGTAAACTCGGTAGATTCTAAAAGCAGTATGGGTAATTTTATGGGAATTTTCTTTATGGCTTTTACCCTTGTTTTGGTTTCATTTAGCTGCACCGGACCCATAGTTGGTTCTTTGTTAATAGAAGCTGTAGGCGGTAATTTTGTGAAACCATTGCTTGGCATGGCCTCATTTGGCGCTGGTTTAGCTGCTCCATTTACCTTGTTTGCCATTTTCCCATCATGGATTCAAAACCTGCCAAAATCTGGCGGTTGGCTCAACTCTGTAAAAGTAGTTTTAGGATTTTTAGAATTGGCTTTTGCTTTCAAATTTTTATCCATTCCAGACCAAACCTACCATTGGGGATTGCTAGATAGAGAAGTATATATTGCCATTTGGATTGTCATCTTCTTCCTCATGGGAATGTATTTATTGGGCAAACTTAAATTTAGTCACGATAGCGATATTCCATACCTAAGCGTACCGCGCTTGGTGCTTGCTATCGCTACTTTTACATTTGTTTTATACCTAGTACCTGGCTTATTTGGCGCACCTTTAAAAGCATTATCGGGCTATTTGCCTCCGCAAGAAACCCTAGATTTTGATTTAAGCAAATCAAAGGGCAGTTCGAACCAAAACCACTCAGAAGCTAAAAGCGATTTGGGCGAAGTGAGGTTCAATAATTTGTTTCATTTGCCACATGAATTAAATGGCTTTTTCGATTACAAACAAGCCTTAGCCTACGCCAAGAAAGTAAACAAACCCATATTCATAGATTTTACTGGTCACGGTTGCGTTAACTGCCGCGAAATGGAAGCTAATGTTTGGTCGGATCCCGAAGTATTAAAACGCTTAAATAACGATTATGTAGTGCTCGCTTTATACGTAGACGATAAAACAGAATTGCCTGCCAACGAATGGTACACCAGCAGCTACGATAATAAAGAAAAGAAAACCATTGGCAAGCAAAATGCCGATTTACAAATAAGCAAATACAAAGCAAATGCTCAACCATACTATGTGTTAATAGATGCAAACGAAAACATTTTGGCTGAACCAAAAGCTTACGATTTAAAGATAGAAAATTTTGTTAAATTTCTGGATGCTGGTAAACAGAATTTCCAAACTAAAAATGCCCAATAAAAATGAGTTCAATACAAGCGCATTTTAAAGAAGCACAAGAGATTTTACATCAGTTCTTAAGCAATGAAGAAAATTTTGTTGCCATAGAAAATGCGGGTAAACTAATGGTAGAGGCTGTAAAAAACGGACATAAAATACTTAGCTGTGGCAACGGTGGTAGCATGTGCGATGCCATGCATTTTGCAGAAGAACTCACCGGAAAATACCGCCATGATAGAAAAGCCATTCCGGCTATTTCTATCAGCGATGCCAGCCATATAGCCTGCGTAGGCAACGATTATGGTTACGATTTTGTATTTAGCAGATACCTTGAAGCTTTGGGCAATTCCGGCGATGTATTATTGGCTATTTCTACCAGTGGAAATAGCAAAAACGTAATTAAAGCCATGGAAACGGCTCGCTTAAAAGGAATGAAAATTGTAGCTCTAAGTGGCAAAGATGGTGGTAAAATGGCCACCTTGTGCGATGTTGAAATTAGAGCTCCTCATAGTGAGTATGCAGATAGAGCGCAAGAAATTCACATCAAATGCATACATGCGCTCATAGATTACATAGAAACGCATATTTAGAACAACACTTGCAATTTTAAGCTGCAAACCTTAGGTTTGAACAAACTCTATTGCCTTGTCACTAAACTCTATCTTCCGCAGAAAAACCATTACTCGAATTTTGGCTGAACACAAACATGCCGAAACTAATGGTCACCAACTAAGCAAAACGCTCGGCTTTAGAGACCTTACTGCCATGGGTATTGCTGCCATTATTGGAGCTGGTATTTTTAGTACCATTGGTAATGCTAGTTTTAATGGCGGACCAGCAGTAGTAACATTGTTTGTTTTTACGGCCATTGCCTGCGGATTTTCTGCTATGGCCTACGCAGAATTTGCCTCTGTAATTCCAATAAGTGGTAGCGCCTATACTTACGCTTATGCAGCCTTTGGTGAAGTAATTGCCTGGATAATTGGTTGGGCACTTATTGTAGAATATGCCATCGGAAATATTGTAGTTGCCATCAGTTGGAGCGATTATTTTACCGGCTTAATGGCAGGATTGGGTTGGATCATACCAGAATATTTTAGCATGGATTATCTCTCTGCTCAAAGAGGATATAATGAAGCGTTAACCTTATTAAATAGTAGTGAAACTTTAAGTTTGGTTCAGCAAGAAGCTTATAATGCTTGGCAATACGCACCGAGTTTGTTTGGCTTTAAACTGATTGCCGATTTACCAGCATTGGCCATTGTTTTAGCCATTACCGTGCTAATTTACAGGGGCGTTAAAGAAACCAAAAATGCTTCTAATATTATGGTAGGCCTTAAATTATTGGTAGTTGTAATGGTAATTGTAGTGGGTGCTTTTTATGTAAACCCCGACAATTGGAGTCCGTTTGCACCAAACGGTTTGAGCGGTATTTTAAAAGGTGTATCGTCCGTATTCTTTGCCTATATTGGCTTTGATGCCTTGGCCACCACCGCTGAAGAATGTAAAGACCCGCGAAAAGATTTGCCGCGTAGCATGATTGCATCATTAATTTTATGCACGGTTTTATACATTCTCATTGCGCTTGTTTTAACTGGAATGGTTAGTTACAAAGAACTAGGTGTAGGAGATCCGTTAGCCTTTGTTTTCGAAAAAGTGAATCTCAATTGGATGCACGGAATTGTAGCTGTTTCGGCTGTAATAGCCATGGCTAGCGTTCTGTTAGTTTTTCAAAACGGGCAACCACGCATTTGGATGAGCATGAGTCGCGACGGATTGCTTCCTAAAAAATTTAGTGCCATTCACCCAAAATATAAAACACCTTGGTTTGCCACTATTATTACCGGAATCTTAGTAGCAGTGCCTGCACTTTTTATGAACCTAAAGGAAGTAACCGACCTATCCAGCATTGGTACTTTGTTCGCGTTCGTTTTAGTTAATGCAGGTGTAATAAGAATGGAAAGCCACAATAGCGAATATCACACGGGCTTTAGGGTTCCTTACATTAATGGAAAATACTATGTTCCTCTACTATTCATCATTTGCTTGGGAAGTTTTGCCTTTTACCAAGCAGATGCCTTAGTTCAATTCTTTAGATTTGATGACTTTTGGCACCAATTACCAATGTTGTCTTTTTTGTTGTTGTCGCTTGCTATGGCCATACTTTCGTTTCTAAGAAACTATTCTTTAATCCCTGTATTAGGCTTATGTAGCAATTTTTATTTAATGACAGAACTAGGTTTAAGCAATTGGATTGGTTTTAGTTTGTGGTTAGTGCTGGGATTAATAATCTATTTTTCGTTTGGAGTAAAAAATAGCAGATTAAACAATCTAGCTTAGCTCAGAGGTACTCCATCTAGCCAATATATTTTGCCTTTTAAAACAATTTGTAGCCTTAAACGCTAAAGAATTATAAAGATAACAAATTCTTAGTAGCTTTGGCGCAAATTTTTAACCTATTAATCCTGTGAAAAAATTATTTTCTTTTTCCATTCTCATTTTACTTTTTGGTTCAGCCAGCGCCCAAAATAAATTTACCCTTAGTGGGAAAATTACAGATGCCAAAAATGGCGAGGAGCTTATTGGCGCCAGTATTTCTGTTCCAAAACTAAAAACAGGTGCAACAACTAATGCATACGGATTTTACTCTCTTACATTGCCAGAAGGAAGCTATGAAGTTGAATTCTCTTACATAGGGTATGAGTTGAACAAAAAAACCATTGTGCTAAATAAAAACGTAAGTCTAAATATAGAACTTAGCGAATCTAAAAAGCAGTTAAATGAGGTGCTTATCAAAACCGATAAGGTAAACAATGATAATGTTACTCAAAATAAAATGAGTGTCGTTAAAATTGATGTAAAGCAAGTTAAAAAAATACCGATTTTACTTGGAGAGGTAGATATTATAAAGGCAATTCAATTATTACCAGGCATTCAAGCTGCGGGAGATGGTAGCAGCAATTTTATTGTTAGAGGCGGAAATATAGACCATAATCTAGTGCAATTAGACGAAGCTGTGGTATATAATCCTTCGCACGTTCTGGGCTTTTTCTCCACGTTTAATGGCGATGCCATCAAAGATTTTGAAATTTATAAAGGCGGTATTCCTTCTCAATTTGGCGGTAGATTAGCCAGTGTACTCGATGTACACATGAAAGACGGAAATAATAAAAAATTTGCCGCCACTGGTGGCATTGGAGTGCTTTCTTCTAGGTTAACTTTAGAAGGTCCGATTGTAAAAGATAAATCATCGTTCTTAATCTCTGGTAGAAGAAGTTACTTTGATATATTCTTTCCCATTTCTTCAGAGCTAGATGGGGTTAAAGCCTATTTCGGCGATTTAAATCTGAAACTAAATTATACCTTAAACGAAAGAAATAAACTTTATCTATCCGGTTATTTTGGTAGAGATGTTCTCGGCTTTGCAGGATTTGCCGGATTTGGATGGGGAAATAGCACTGGAACTTTACGTTGGAATCACTTAGTTAATAGCAAATTTTTTATTAATACAAGTCTTGTTTACAGCCGATATTCCTACAACTTTGATATAAATTTGAGTGATAACCTCAATTTCCAAAGAAGCAATTATATAGACGATTTGAACCTAAAAGTGGATGGAAGTTATTTCGTTTCGGCTAAGAGTAGTTTTAAATTTGGAGTGAAATTAAACCATTTTGTATTCTTACCAGGGAAATTAGATCCTATTACCCAAAACTCTATCGTTACCTCTAGAGCTTTACCAGAAAAGAAAGCTATTCAACAAGATTTCTTTGCCTCACATTCCTATAAAATCGGTAGTAGGTTCAGCACAGAGTATGGCGCTCGCGTATCTGTATTCTCTAACATGGGTGCCGGTAGAAGCATTAATTACCTAAATGGCTCCCCAACTTACTTGGAAAATGGCTTTATCAAGGAAAGTCCAAAAGACGAAAACAACCCATACACCAACTATAAAAATAATGAAATTTACAATACAAATGTTGGGTTTGAACCAAGGGTTAATCTCAGTTATCTCCTAAATTCTACTAGCTCTATTAAAGCATCCTATAACAGAATGTTTCAGTACATGCACCTTATTCAAAACATTACTGCATCTACCGGACAAGAATTTTGGACTCCAACAGATAATTACATAAAACCTCAAATGGCAGACCAAGTTGCTCTGGGGTATTTCAAAAATTTTATGGAAAATGTTATTGAGTTTTCGGCCGAGGCATATTACAAAAAAATGAATAATACCATCGAGTTAAGAGATGGAGCAGATATTCAATTTAATGAAGCTATAGAAGCACAAGTGGTGGCCGGCGAAGGAAGGGCATATGGATTAGAATTATTTGCACGAAAACAAACTGGTAAAACTACTGGATGGATTGCATACACCCTTGCCAAAAGCGAACGTAGAGCAAACAATGTAAACAATAATGAATGGTATTCTTTTAGATTTGATAGAACCCATTATTTAACAGTGGTTGTAAACCATCAATTAAGTGAACGTATTAGTATTTCAGGAAATTTTATTTACGCCACAGGCGAAGCCTTTACACAAGCTAGTCAACGTTACCAACTATTTGGTAGCACCCAACCTTCTATCTTTTATAGTGCGAGAAATAATGCACGTTTTCCTGCTTATCATAGAGCCGATATTTCTCTTACATTGTCTAGGAAAAAAATCCCTGGGAAAGTATACAAAAATGAAAGCGATTGGGTCTTTTCATTATATAATCTCTATGGTAGAAAAAACGCCTTTACTCTCAGCTACGATACCTTAGATAATGTTCCAGTTATTTATAAATGGTACCTATTTACTTTTGTTCCTTCTATTACCTATAACTTTAAATTTTAAGCTGAACCAACACCCATGAAAAATATATTTTTTTTACTTGCCTCAAGCGCGCTTTTATTTGGTGGTTGCAAAGAAATTGTAGAAATTGAAATGCGTGATGCAAACCCCATTTTAGTGGTAGAATCTGAAATTACCACCGAAACAGATAGTTCTTTTGTAAAGCTTTCTCTAAGTACAAATTATTATCAACCGGGCGAAATTCCTATAGTTAAAAATGCACAAGTTTCTGTTAATGGTGTACCTTTTATATTTAACCCTAGCCTAAATGTATATAAGGCTGCGGCTGGATATAAAGGAAAAACAGACTCTATTTATCAACTTGAAGTATTATATGATTCTAAACTGTATACTGCTAAGTCTACCTTGTTTAAACTTTTTAGAATAGATAGTTTTTTTCAAACCTATAAAGATGCTCAAGGTCCTATTCCTGCTGGATTTTCGATTAGTTATTCTGCCTTTGATAGCAGACCAACACCTCGATATACTTCTTTTAATCAAGGTTATTTTGATACCATTGTTCAAAGAGATTCTGCTGTTGGTAACACAATAGTATTTGATAATATTCTTACTCCTGCCAATCAACAATATAATTTCGAAATACCTTTTGCTCGCTTTAACTCTGGAGATATTTACTTCTGTTCTTTTAAATCTATTGATAACAATATGAGAGATTTTCTTGAAGCTTATAGTAGTCAAAACCCTAATATTCCCGGACCATTTCAAGTGCCACCAGCTAATTTACCTACCAATGTTACGGGTGGTGCTGTGGGGTACTTTTCTGCCTCTGATGTGCAACGTTGGAGGTATACTGTAAAATAAATTTAAGAAAAATTTAGGTTTGCTTCCATGTTTAAAACCCTAGTTTTGTAATACTAATTTGGGAGATATGAAGTCGATTAAGTGGTTTATTTTTGGATTGTTTTTTTGTTTAAATACTCAACAAAATTGGGCTCAAACAGATAGTACTGAAGAATCAGAAAACGAAGAAGTTTGGTATTGGAGCAAAGCCAGTTCTGAGGAATTTGGTAGACTCGGAATAAAAATGGGCTTGCAGTTAACAGGCTTAAACGGAAACACCATTCCTAATTATAGACCTATGTTTGGCTTATTAGGTGGTGCCTACGGTAGAATCAACTTTAAGAAAACGTGGTCTATTCAACAAGAGGTACATATCTCTTTTAGAGGCGCTAATTATGTGGCTGAACCAAATGGTATAAAATCACTTCGCCTGCTTTATATAGATGCACCTGTTTACCTAATGAAACAATTCTCTAAGAATTCTCCGCACAAAATAGGTATAGGAATTCAATATGCACACATGTTAAGCTCTGCTTTGTACATCGATAATGCAACTTTTCCAACCAAAACATCACCAAAATTAGATAGAAATGATTGGCTTCCAACCATGGCATACCAATATCAACTCGATTATTTTGCGTTTCAAGTATCAGCAAAATATGGCTTAAGAAATATTAATCTTGGATACCCTTGGCCAGAAAATGCAAAACCCGAAAATAATAATGGGAAGCTTCATAACTTTGCCCTCGAATTAAATATAATATTCTAATATGTTCCTTCGTCAAAAGCTTGTCTCTCAAATTACCTCTAAGCAATCATTTTTATGTGTTGGCTTAGATCCAGATATTACCAAAATACCCAAACATTTATTGTCTGAACCAGATCCGATTTTTGCCTTTAACAAAGCCATAATAGATGCCACTGAAAAATACTGTGTTTCTTACAAAGTTAATTCCGCATTCTTCGAGGCAAGTGGCGCTAAAGGATGGGAAAGTATGCAAAAAACGTTCGACTATATTCCAAAGGATTGTTTAGCAATTGCAGATGCCAAACGTGGTGATATAGGAAATACCAGCGACCAATATGCCAAAGCTTTCTTTGATACGCTTGGTGCAGATGCTATAACCTTAGCTCCATATATGGGAAATGATTCTATTCAGCCTTTTTTTGCCTATCCAGGAAAATGGGGAATCGTTCTTGCCCTCACTTCCAACATGGGTAGTGCAGATTATGAACAACAAATGGTTGGCGAACAGTTTTTATATGAACGTGTTATTCAGAATACTTGTCAATTAGGTTCAGACCAAAATCTAATGTTTGTGGTGGGCGCTACCAAACCTAAAGAATTTGAAATTATCAGAAAACACGCGCCTAATCATTTCTTGTTAGTACCAGGAGTGGGCGCACAAGGTGGAAGTCTTGAAGAGGTTGTAAAATACGGTAGAAATAAAGATATTGGTTTACTTATAAACGCCAGCAGAAGTATCATTTATGCTTCTAATGGAAAAGATTTTGCTGAGGCTGCAGCAGCAGAAGCCCAAAATTTACAGTTGCAAATGGCTGCACTTATGTCTTAATTGCCAAAACTTATGTTTTGGTTTCAATTAGTAATTCTTCTCCTACTTATTCTTATTGGTGCGCGTTTAAAAGGCCTTGGCCTTGGTTTTATGGGCGCCCTTGGGACTCTAATTTTTGTTTATGCATTTGATTTACCTATTGGAAAAGCTCCAATAGATGTTATGCTTATTATCTTATGTGTAATTTGTGCAGCAGCTTCTTTGCAGGCGGCTGGTGGACTTTCATACTTGGTTAGTATAGCAGAGTTTATAATAAGAAGAAAACCAGCTTCCATAACTTTTGTTGCGCCTTTTGTTACCTTTATTTTTACACTGTTAGCTGGCACTGCCCATATATGTTATTCATTGTTACCTATAATCTCAGAAGTTGCAGCCAAAAAGCGTATAAGACCAGAACGTCCTCTCAGTATTTCGGTAGTTGCCGCTAATTTCGGCATTACCGCTAGTCCTATTTCTGCAGCAACTGTTGCCATGTTTACCGAGGTAAATAAAGTTAGCTCAAACACCTTTGGAATTGTACAAATCATAAGCATTATTCTTCCTGCTACTCTTATTGGCATTTTTGCTGGCGCGGTTGTAGCCAATTTTATCGGAACAGACCTCAATAAAGATCCAGAATTCTTGAATAAAATGAAAGATGCCAGCTTTAGAGAACAAATAGATGGTCAAGATTCTGGCTCTCCTAAAACCACTCACTCGCCTCAGGCTAAATTATCTGTTTTTCTTTTTTTAAGTGGGGTTTTCGCTGTTATCATTTTCGGGCTGAACCCAAACTTACGAAAAACAAGTATGGTAGAATCCATCGAATTAATTATGCTCAGCGTGGTGCTGCTAAATGTTGCATTATCCAAGGTAAAAGCTACAGAAATTGCGTCTACAAGCATTTTTAAAACAGGTACAGAAGCCATAGTTAGCATATTTGGTGTAGTACTTATGAGCAATACATTTATCAGTGCTCATAGCTCCTTTTTAAGCGAAAGTTTACAACCTATCATAAGTAATTATGTTTGGCTCTTTTCACTTGCCGTGTTTGTTATGGGTGCTTTGTTGTTTAGTCAAACCGCCACCGTTAAAGCCATTATGCCTCTAGGAGTGCAATTGGGAATATTACCTGCACACCTTATTGCTATGTACCCAGCAGTAAATGCAGATTTTGTAATCCCAAGTTATCCAACATTAGTAGCTGCCATTAATTTTGATAAGACGGGCACTACACGTGTAGGTAAATTTTTATTAAACCACAGTTTTATTTTACCCGGAATTACCCTGACTTTTGTAAGTATATTAGCTGCTTTTGGCATCATTTATCTGTTTTATTCTTAATAGGTTTGAACACAAGAAAATTGAAATTTAATAGAAATGAATTGGCTGGCGCCTTTGGAGATATTGGCACAGACTTACCCCTATTAATTGCAGTAATTCTAGCTAGTGGTTTATACGCTCCTACAGTATTAATTGTATTCGGATTACTTCAAATAATAACTGGCTTTTATTATCGAATGCCCATGCCTGTTCAACCTCTGAAAGCAATGGCAACCTTGGTAATATCGCAAAAAATTGGTGGTGATATATTACTTTCTGCCGGACTTTCCATTGGAATAATAATGTTTATTTTAAGCAGCAGCGGACTGTTACAAAAACTTTGGTCGTACATTCCCAAAGCCTTGATTAGAGGACTACAATTAGGACTAGGACTCAGTTTGTGCAGTCTTGCAGTAAAAGAATACGTTCTAAAATTAGACCTAGAAGCACATATCATGGGTGCCATTGGGTTTTTGTTAGTATTACTACTTCTCAATAATAAAAAATATCCTGCTGCTCTTATTTTGGTTCTTTTAGGTGCCTTTTATGGAATCCTTTTTAAATGGACCGAATTACGTTTTGGTGATATAAGTTCTTTTCAATTACCAAACCTTAAGTTTCCTAGTCTAAACCATATTACTCAAGGCTTTTTACTACTTAGTTTACCTCAAATTCCTTTATCTATTGGTAATTCTATTTTAGCTACAAAACAAAGTTGCTCAGATTATTTCCCCGAAAGAAAAGATATCACTATTTCAAAGCTAGGTTTTACATATTCTTTTATGAACTTAATTAGTCCAATATTAGGCGGCATTCCTGTTTGTCATGGAGCCGGCGGCATAGTGGGTCACTATACCTTTGGCGGGAGAAGCGGAACTTCCGTAATTATCTATGGTTTATTGTATGTGGTACTTGGCTTATTATTCGGAACCGAATTTAATTCCATTCTGATTTTATTCCCACTTCCGATTTTAGGCGTTATTTTGTTTTTTGAGGGACTTTCTTTGATACTTTTTGTGCGAGATATTGGTTCAGACCAAACGGGTTTTATTTTGGCTATTTTATGCGGTTTAATGGCTTTTCTTTTACCTTATGGATATGTTATAGCATTGCTTAGTGGAATTCTCTTACACGCTTTTTCTAAAAGGTTGGAAATTTTTAAATGATATAAAATAAAAACGGCCCGCTTTGCGGGCCGAAAATTTTTTTTTACCATCCTAAAATCCATGCAAACATCAGTGGCGCCACAATCGTAGCATCACTTTCTACAATAAACTTAGGCGTATGAATATCTAACTTACCCCAGGTGATTTTTTCGTTAGGAACAGCCCCACTATAAGAACCATAAGAAGTTGTAGAATCGCTTATCTGACAGAAATAACTCCAAAACGGAATTTGCTCCATCTCCATATCTTGATACAACATTGGAACTACGCAAATAGGGAAATCCCCTGCAATTCCTCCACCAATTTGAAAAAATCCAACTCCTTTACCTGCAGAGTTTTTTACATACCAATCTGCTAACCAAGCCATGTACTCGATACCAGATTTCATAGTACTTGCCTTTATCTCGTTTTTAATAACATATGAAGCAAAAATATTTCCCATAGTAGAATCTTCCCAACCCGGAACTACAATTGGTAAATTGCGTTCTGCAGCTGCTAACATCCAAGAATTTTTAGGATCTATTTCATAATACTGCTCTAACTCACCACTCATCAAAATTTTGTACATATACTCATGCGGAAAATATCTTTCTCCAGCATTATCAGCATCTTTCCAAATCTTATGAATATGCTTTTGTAACCTTCTAAATGCCTCTTCCTCCGGAATACAAGTGTCTGTTACACGGTTATAATGATTCTCTAATAAATCCCACTCATCTTGTGGAGATAAATCTCTATAATTTGGCACACGCTTGTAGTGTGAATGAGCCACTAAATTCATGATATCCTCTTCTAAGTTAGCTCCTGTACAAGAAATTATATCTACTTTTCCTTGTCTAATCATTTCAGCTAATGATTTACCTAACTCTGCTGTACTCATAGCACCAGCTAGAGTTACCATCATTTTGCCACCTTCTGTTAAATGGGTTTCGTAACCTTTAGCTGCATCTACTAATGCTGCAGCATTAAAATGTTTGTAATGTGTCTCAATAAATTGAGAAATTGGTCCTTTTGTCATGATATAAAAATAAAATATTGTATGTTATTATCAAGTTTTTGCTTACTCACCAAGGCTTTCAAACTGACTTAAAAACCTTATATCGTTCGTAAAATAAGTTCTTAAATCTTTTACCTCAAATTTTAACATGGCAATACGTTCTATTCCCATACCAAAAGCAAAACCACTGTATTTTGTAGAATCAATTCCACTTGCTTCTAAAACATTTGGGTCAATCATACCACAGCCTAATATTTCTAACCAACCTGTGTGTTTACAAACATTACATCCACTTCCTTTACAAAGCATGCAGCTTATGTCCATTTCGGCACTTGGTTCAGTAAATGGAAAATAGCTCGGTCTGAACCTTAGGTTTACATCTTGTCCAAATAATGCCTGAATAAAATGATATAATGTTTGTTTTAAATCTGCGAAACTTACCTTTTCATCAATATAAATTCCTTCAATTTGATGAAAAAAACAATTGGCTCGAGCCGAAATAGCCTCATTTCTATATACTCTTCCTGGCATAATGGCTCTAATAGGAGGTTTCTGAGATTCCATTAACCTAACCTGTACCGAAGAGGTATGTGTTCTTAATGCCAAATCTTCACTGATAAAAAATGTGTCTTGCATATCTCTTGCAGGATGATTTGGAGGAAAATTTAAAGCAGAGAAGTTATGCCAATCATCTTCAATTTCCGGACCTTCAGCATACACAAAACCGAGCTTTTTAAATATCTCTATAATTTCATTTTCCACAATTTTTAATGGATGTCGCGATCCACTGTAAGTCAATTCTGCCGGTAGGGTTTAGTCAATTTGCTCAGATTTGCTATTAGCTCCCGATGATTCAAATTGAACCTGAGATTCTTCCCATTTTTGCTGTGCTTTTTGTTTTACTTGGTTTAACAAAGCACCAATCTCACGTTTCATTTCAGAAGGAACTGTTTTAAATTCTTCAAACAGCTGATTTAAACTTCCTTTTTTCGACAAAAATTTTAAACGGAAATTTTCTACATCTTCAGAATGTTTGATTTTAAACGATTCAATCTGGCTTTTCAATTCCTCTAACTGACTTTTCATTTTGCTATTTTTTCTGAACCAAAGGTAATTCTTCCTATCCTTTTCTTGCAACACTTTTCCACCCACATTTATAATTCTTCTTTAATATACCTTTTAATTTATTTCTTTTATAGTCTTGTGAATTTGGTGGAGAATCATTTTATAAAGGTCTTGATTTTTTAGTTATCAAATTTATTTAACATTTTGGTAACTTTCTTTTTAATTGAATATCTGTTTGATATAGTTTTTATCCATATATGTTAATCTCTATTTTAACACATGATTGGGGATATTTTTAAATGTGTTTATTGTGAGTCGTTAGTGAATAAAGTCGCAATAAGTTAGGCTTTGTTCACAGTGCGACATTTTGAAAAAGTTACCTACACTGCTTTTAACAGTTATTAACGGCTTTATTCACATAAATGGGAATTTGTCGCACTAATGCTACTCATATATATTATTGAAATTTAATTAGTTATGATATTATCAATAGAGATAGTTTGTTCAATGTCCCAATAGGCTTTTATGTTTAATTCGGTTTTATCGTAATATACCTTTTCAGCTTGAGTTCTTTTTTCAATATTTCCTGTGTCCCACTTGCGATTTTTATTTGTATCCTCTACTACTTTAAATATATAATTTCCTGGTTTTATGTATTCAACTTTTATAGTATTTGGTAATGGACTTTCCCATTGTTGAGCAATAAGTTCTTCTTGACCTTGTTTTTCTATTAGCTGAAGTAACAGATGTTTCTTTTGGTTATTTAATATTTTGAGGTCCATGGTTCCAAAATCCTTGAGAGTTTTATTCGTAAATAAATTGCTGGTTTTAGTATTGTAATTACCAAATATGTCTTGTGTCGCACTATCAGATAACTCTATAGTATAAGACTTACCCTCTTTGTATGGATAATATATTTCATATTTAAAAGCGTTTATTTTTTTAAGATAGCTTGGTTTTGTTTCTATAGTATCTTCAATAAATTTTAGTTTAGTTTCAATAAGAGTATCAATTGGATTGGCAAAAGCTATTTTTATTGTATCTGTTGGTTTTTCAGGTATTCTTATATCTATTTTTTGTATAGGTAATTTGCTCCTATTTTTTGTCCTTAGACTTACTTTAAAGCTTGTATCACTGGTTACTAATGTAAAGTTTTCTTCCACTGTATCTTTACTATCTGCAATATATATCTGTACGGTATCTATATAGTTTTTACCAGGTATGTTCTTTGTATAAAATTGCGTTTTTCTGTCAGGATTTATTCTAATATCTGTTGGATTGTATACAATAAATTCGTACACATGCTTATTTCTGCTCAGGGAATCCAATAATTTGTCTTGAGTGTATAATGGATTTTGAAATATATTAATTTGAATAGAATCGCTTCTAGGCTCAGGTATTATTATGTTTTCTTGAAATGCGACTAATTCTGTTTTTTGATATTTGTTGTCAGAATTTTCATCTTTAAATGCAAATAAATAGAAGCTATCGTTTGGTAAGTTTTCAATTGTAAAACTTCCATTTTCACGACTTTTCCCAAAGTAATTCGGGAATAATTTATAGATAGTAGTATCTGTGAATGTTGATTTTTTGTATAATCCAACTAGTACATCTTTTTCTTGTATATTGGTAAATGCATTTAAAATTTTACCATTTACCCTATTCGAATCTACATACTCCCCTGTTGAGAAAACATACGAGAAATTATTAAGTGTGTTTCCTTCGTTTACATCAGTCACTGAGTTCGCAAAGTTGATGGTATAAGTGGTATTTTCTGCTGGTTTACTCTGCAAGAATTCAATGCTTATCTGTTTTCCATCTGATTCTATAGTTGGTTTTGTTTTGAGAATGGGGGATATTATAATTTGAGATGGATCTTTTATGGTAATGTATTCATCGAATTTAAGTATAATTTTATCTTCTTTGAATTTAACTGATTTGTTTTCAGGTTTGTAGGATATTACTTTAGGTGGATTTTCATCTTTTTTTCCTCCAGTTGGAACTACCTGTTGTGCACAACCTGAAAATATAATTAAGGATAATATGGATAATTTTAAGCTATTCGTCATATTATTTATGTTTAATAACAAAAAGAATACTTGAATAATTGCCTGTAAACCAAGATTTTATATTTGATATTGTACCAATTATGCCTCCTCTAATAAAACCGAATGATTTTTTTTGATGGTATTCGCTTCTCATTGATATATATGGTCCATCAAATGGCATTGCTTTTTGCTTTACGATTTTAAAGCCATGTTTTTCCATCAATATTCGCATGCTATTCGACGTAAAGTGATAAAGATGACGTGGAACATCATAACCATCCCAAAATTGCTTATAATATTGTGAATCGAATGAATTTGAAATTGGTACAGCAATAAACATGGTTCCTTCTTCTTTTAGAATTCGTTTTAAAAGAATCATTCTTTCTTCTAAACGATGCACATGTTCCATTACGTGCCATTGTGTTATTATATCGTAGCTTTTGTCTGATTCTAAACTTAATTTAGATTCTTCTAAAACTTCAATATTAAATGTGTTTTTTACGTATTTAATTGCTTCTAAGGATATGTCTGCACCAATGGAATGAAACGTATTATCTTTTTTTACTCCGTCTAAGAAATATCCTAGGCCGCATCCTAAGTCTAATAGTTTACCCGATTTGTGGTATTTTTTTATTAGCTTAAGTTTATTTCCTATACTATAGTTTCTAACCCAATCGTAAATCTTATATGTTACACCTAATTCCGATTTATCGCTTCCTGCATGAGAAATATATTTGTTCGATTCGTAATATTTACCAATTTCCAGTTCTGTTGGTCGTGGATTGGTAAATTGTAAATTACACTTTAAACATTCTACAATGGTAAATTCTTCGTTGCTCGCAACGTAATCTTTACAGTTAAATAATTCCTTACATTCCGTGTTATTACAAACCGGACATTTTTCTAATTTTTCCACCATACAAAATAAAGGAATTATCTACCTAAATGCACCATTAAAATTGAAACATCAGAAGGTGAAATTCCACTAATTCTTGACGCTTGTCCTAATGTTTTAGGTTTTTGCTTATTTAATTTTTCCCTAGCTTCGAGTGAAATAGATTTTACACTTAGAAAGTCGAAATCATCTTTGATTTTAAAATCTTCAAGACGGTTCATCTTTTCTACTAATAATTTTTCTTTTTCTAAATACCCAGAGTATTTCATCAGCACTTCCGCCTGAATCAAGGCATCATTTGAATAGTCGTCTAATTTCGATTTAACTGTTTCTAGATTATTCATCATGATAGATAAGTCTATCTGTGGTCGACTTAAAATCTGAGTTAACTTATAATTTTGGGGGATCTCACTTGTTCCTAGATTTTTTAGCATTGGATTTACCTCTGCTGGAGTTATAGAAGTTTTATTAAAAAAGTTTATTATTTCGTTAGTCTCTTTAACTTTTTGCTCTACACATATAGCCCTTTCTTCAGAAGCTAAGCCTAGTTTATTAGCTAATTTTGTTAATCTAATATCTGCATTATCTTGCCTTAACATTAATCGATATTCTGCTCTAGAGGTAAACATTCTATAGGGTTCATCTGTACCTTTGTTTACTAAGTCGTCTATTAGAACTCCAATATAAGCCTCAGACCTTCCTAAAATTAGTGCGTCTTTTTCATGCACTTTCTGATGGGCATTTATACCTGCCATTAGTCCCTGACAAGCGGCTTCTTCATATCCTGTAGTACCATTAATCTGACCAGCAAAATATAGATTTTCAATTAATTGAGTTTCTAAAGTAAGCTTTAATTGTGTAGGCGGGAAATAGTCGTATTCTATAGCATAACCTGGTCTAAATATTTTGGCATTCTCAAATCCGGGTATCAGTTGTAAAGCTTTATATTGAATATGATCTGGTAAAGATGTAGAAAACCCATTTACGTATATTTCTACCGTGTTCCATCCTTCAGGTTCAACAAATATTTGATGTCTGTTGCGTTCTGCAAAGCGGTTGATTTTATCTTCAATAGACGGACAATATCTAGGTCCTAATCCTTGAATTCTTCCTGCATACATAGGTGATTCATCGAAACCAGTTTTTAATACTTCATGAACATCATCATTCGTGTAAGTAATCCAACAACACCTTTGATTTTTTACCGGTTCAGTATGTTTTGTGTATGAGAATTTCTCTGGATTTTCATCTCCGTCTTGAATCTCCATTTTGGTATAATCCAAACTTCTACCATCCACTCTAGGTGGAGTACCCGTTTTCATTCTACCCGTTTCAAATCCCAATTTTATTAGACTTTCAGTTATCCCACTGGCGGCTTTTTCACCAATTCTTCCACCGCCAAATTGCTTTTGTCCGATATGAATAATTCCATTTAGGAATGTGCCATTTGTTAGAACTAGAGATCTGCAATATATTTTTTGACCCATTCCTGTTACTATTCCAACCACTCTATTGTTTTCGGTTAGTATATCTGTAACCATATCTTGCCAAAAGTCTACATTTTTTATTTGTTCTAAAGTTTCTCGCCAAAATTGAGAAAATAGCATTCTGTCGTTCTGTGTGCGAGGGCTCCACATAGCTGGACCCTTAGATCTATTTAGCATTCTGAACTGTATGGTTGATTTATCAGATATAATACCTGAATATCCTCCCATGGCATCAATCTCCCGAACAATTTGTCCTTTTGCAATACCTCCCATAGCTGGATTGCAACTCATTTGAGCTATTTTATTCATATCCATAGTTATGAGTAAAACCTTTGAACCCAAATTAGCTGCTGCTGCTGCTGCCTCACATCCAGCATGTCCTGCCCCTACCACAATTACATCGTATTTTTCAAACATATTTTATTATTACCTCCACAAAAATAAGCACTTAAGTATTAACTTGCTTTTGAATTATTATTTTGTTTCACGTGAAACGTGGTTTTAGAATATACTCAACGCATTATCTTCTGCCTGTCTCATTTTTTTAACTTCATTTATTTGTTTGTCTTTAAATCCAAGTAAGTGTAATAGACCATGAGCTATTACCCTCTTTAATTCTGTGTAATATTCTACTTTATTCAACCGAGCATTTTCCCTTACCCTATCAATACTAATGTAAATATCTCCTTCAATATTTTTCTTTTGTTCGGATAGATCAAATGTTATAATGTCTGTATAATAATCATGATTTAAATGTTCCATATTTATGTTTAATAGTTCGTCGTCGGTACAAAAGGTGTAGTTTAGAGAAACTATGCAATAGTTATATCGATTTGCAATTTTATTTAACCAAGCTGAATATTTACTTTTATCAATTCTTGGTCGTCTTCCCAAGTTCGAAAAAGTAATATTATCTGAGTATGGTAATATTTCCACTGATTTCTTTTGTTTCATTTCCTGTTTTTACTTTAGCCATAAAGAAGTATACACCACTTGTTAATTCATTTCCATTATTATCTACTCCATTCCATCCTGTGCTTATATCTATTTTGTTATATACTTCATTGCCCCATCTATTATAGATTTGTATGCTACTTGCAACTAAATCTATTCCTTCTCCAACAAAAGTAAATCTAGAATTTATTCCATCTGGAACAATCGCATTTGGATAATATATTTTACCTGTCTTAATAAAGCAAATTGTATTGCTTTTACTTTCGAATACTTGAGAGTTATCTTTAGCTAATATATAAAAACAATTTACAATTTTGCTTTCTCTCGATGTTTGATAATTTGTATCGAGCAAGGCATTTGCCTCTTCCATGAAATTAATAGTTTCATTAACGTTATCATTTGAAGCTCTGTATATTATATAGTCTTTTACTCCCGTGTTCCACGTGAAATACTCATTCCAATTGAGATTAAAATTTAGTTCATCCGTGCTTAGACTTAATACAATGTTATTAGAATGTGCACTTGAATCTGTAATAATGCCACAAACATTTTTACAGATTAAATAGTATTCGTATCTGTTTGTGTTGTTGGCAATATTATCAATGAATATATTTACCCCATTAGGAAAACTATATATAGATGAAATATTTCCATCTGGATTGATTCTTTTTAATTCTATGGATTGATAATTTGAAACCGGATTCCGAATTACTTCTATCTCTATTTTATCGGTACTATTATTAGTTACGTGTTTTATTAACGTATTACTTGGGTTAATAGCACGACCACTAATTAATTCTAAAGTAGAATTACTACTTGACGAAATGGTTTGTGAACTCATTTTTCTAGCTCTAATGAAATAACTAACAGTAGCACCAACTTGAGATATGTTTTCAGAATAGATTAATTGATTGCCAGGAACAGTGTTTATCCATTCAAATGAAGCTCCATTAATACTTCGGAAAATATGATATTCTTCTACATTCCAACCAATATAGGCAGTCCAAGTTAAATTAACATCATTAATACAGGTGTCGATGGTAGATCGTAAATGAATAGTTTTATGTTGATATGCCCCATATTCTTTTCTATTGTCGCAACTATCTGAGCTTGTAATGTCATAACTTAGTGCTTTACTTCTTGGGTTTATCGGACTAATATCAATATAAAAAGTATCACGGTAATTTTCAATTAAACGCGGGTCTGCTCTATCGTAGTTATATAAATAATAGGAACTAAAATCTGGAGTTTTATTAGATGTCCATCCTAGCAGAACCACATTGTTTATTGGGTCTACACTAACCGAATCTAATATTGTAGAATCTGGTTTAATATCATCAATAAGTAGTGTATCGCTAAAAACAGTTAAGGTATCTGTTCCACAAATTTTAGAATATTGGAAAAAATAATGCCAGTCCTTTACACTTGGAACATTTGCATTTATATGAGAATAATTACCATTAGAAAATGGAATGGTATTAGAAATTTGGAAATAATTTTGTGCAACATTTTCTTTTCCAAATAATATAAGAGGCCCGATTATAGTGCAAGGATCGCCGGTAATTTGCCACGTTAATTGGTTGTTATTTCCACCATTACATACTCTTTTAAAAAGTATGTTTTGTGCATGAACTTTTATTACACAAGTAGAAAGAAATAATATACCAATTATACGAAATTTCATTTTTTCCCAACTATGATTTCAACGATGTTTTCTGTATCAAAGTATTTGTTTGCCAATTCCTGTAAATCTTTGGCAGTAGTTTCATTTAATACAGATACAAATTCAGGATAATAGGTTGCGCTTAATTGATTGTCGATTATAATTTTTAATCTATCTGCCAAGCTAAACGGTCCATCTAAGCTCTTTAGAAATGAGCCCAAATAATAATTTTTGGCCAAGTTAATCTCTTCTTCAGGAATAAGTTCTTCTCTAATTTTACTGAGTTCTTTGAATATTTCTTTTAACCCTAAATCTCTGTTTTTACTGTTTATATCTGTATCTATATACCAGTTTGAACCTAATTTACTTGGTTCAATGACAGAATAAATGCCATATGTTAAGCCTTTATCTTCACGGATATTTTTCATTAACCTGCTTCCAAAATAGCCTCCGAAAATTAGATTAAGAAACTGAAGTTTTCTGAAATCACTGTGGTTTCTTGAAATGCTTAATTTTCCTATTCTTAAGGCTGATTGTACTGAATCTGATTTTTCAATAAAATGCTTACCAATGCTTGTTTCTACAGCATATTTAGGTTCAGCCATAGTGCTGTTTTTTAAGCCACTTTCTATCGTTTTCTGAATGATATTCTGTACGCTGCTATCCTCAAATTTACCAGAAACCATTAGGTATTTTAGTCCGTTTAAATATGCATCTTGATGAAAATTTAATAACTGTTCTTGATTAATTTCTTTGATGGTTTCTTTGCTAGAAAAAGAGGCATAAGGATGATTTTTTCCGTACAAATTTTGGTAATAATTTTTCTTACACAAATAGCTGTTTTTCTTCTCGTTTACAGCCAATTTTGAGATACTATTTTTCTTTTGAATATCAAGTTCTCTTTCCGGGAAAATGGATTCTGTAAGGGCTT
>JAKRSG010000098.1 GCA_022402405.1 Bacteroidia bacterium
GTTCAACCGGAGTTTCATGGCTTGGCCTCCGGCCACCACGAAACTCTAGCTGTTAGTGCCAGTTTATTTTTGTCGTTTTAGATAAAAGTCTATGTAAGTTCTAGATGGAAAAACTTTATCCCTTTTCAGTATTAACCATGACCATGGAATTGCTTCAAAAGTATCCCCAGAATACCAATTAAACGAAACCTCTACCATATTTGTCTTAATAACTTCTTCAAGTTTGTCACCAATTTTTAAAGTCAAATTGATGCTGTTTGCATTTTTATTTATTGGAATTTTAAATATATTATTTTCAGAATTTGAGTCAATCCTTTCTATAACATGGATTAGGGTGTCATTATTAAATATATTTATATTTTCTATTTGAAATGAGTTATAATTACTTATTATGAATGTTAACGAGTCAACATACTCATTATTTTCAAGCAAAGAGTTGAACAATCCAATTGTAAAATCTTTTCTATTTTCAAACTCTTTAACATTTATTGTTGAATGAAAAAAAATGGTGTCTTTAGTAATTTTATAGATTCCAGAGTCAAATGAATTCGATGTGCATGATTTAGCAGAAATGTATGAGTATTTATTGTTTTTTGTTAAAGTCAGACTTTCGTAAACAAAGCCTTCAGAATAAACAAATGTCCCTTTAATGGTTTTTTGTCCCCAACATAAACTATTGAGAAATATAAATGTCAAAAAGAAAACTGTTTTTAATCGAGTCATTTACTAATTTCTATTTTTTTCGTCACTTAAATTGGCACTAACGTTTTGCAGCTACACGCAGGTGGGGATTTTTAGTACTGAACTTCATTAAAAGTACTGAACTTGGATTTAGCACATCACTTTCATAGAAGCACTGAACCCCCACTTGCGTGTAGGTGCTGTTGTGCGTTCGTATTTTTTTAATATTGTTTGTCAAATGTTTTCCCGTTGAATTTATAAACACCTCCTTCTGCCATTCCAAAAAGCAAGTTTTTGTTTTGGTCTTCATAAATGTTATATATCATTTGAGATATCAATTTTGTGTCAATTTTGTAGTTTGTCAACGTTTTACCGTCAAATTTCCAAGCTCCTGAATCTCTATCTCCAAACCAAATATTTCCTTGACTATCCTCTGTAATAGCAAAAACAGCTTGTAGTCCTGTGTTTTTAGTAAATTGTTTACTTAGGGCGTTCGCTTCAAACTCATTCATTGGGATTAATTTTCCCTGCTCTTTGGAGAAGTTAATGATTGAGTTTCCACTTTTAAGCATAACGCCAATTCCATTATTACCAATCCAAAGTCTGCCTTGGGAATCTTCAAGAATACTTCTTACATGCATTTTTTCAGAATCTTCCGTAAGTCTAAGTGTTTCATCATTAATTGTTGTAAACTCACTGCCGTTGTAGCCAAAAACACCCGCATAAGTGCCAAACCAAAGCATATCATTCTTTCCTTTTGATATACTGGTTACAGCATATGTGCTTCCGGAAGTTATATTTTTGGGGTTAGGAAAGGGTAAATAATTTAATTTTTGACCATCGTATCTATACACACCTTGTCTTGTTCCAGCATCAAACCATAAGTCAATATCTGTTTTCGTCCATTCACTTTCCGAATTTCCAATTACAGTGTGTTTCTGCACAGTTTTCCCATCGTAACTACTCACACCATTTGCAGTTCCAAACCAAATAGTTCCGTTCTTGTCTTCCTGAATTGAACGAATTTGATTTCCAGCTAATCCTTCATTTATTGTATAGTATTTAAATGAACTTCCATCATATAGACTTACACCTTCATTTTGGCTTCCAAACCAATAATTCCCTTTACTGTCTTGCAAGATTGCTCGTATTCCTGAGGTAAACTTTAAGGTGTCGGATTTTGAAGTGGCAACTAATTCAGGTTGGTTAATCTCTTTTTCTGTTGATTTCTTTTCGGCACAAGAAAAGTTTAGAGTCAATATGAGTATTAGGTTAATCAATTTTGTCATTTTATTCATTTCGGGTTTCTCTTTAATATGACGCACAACGTTTCGCAGCTAACCGCAGATGGCCCGTATTTTAGCAATCTACGTGAGAACTGCATATCAAATATAGAAAATTTTTCCCAGCGAACCACGACGGGCCATTTGAGGTTAGGTGCTGTTAGCACTAGTAATTATCAAAATATTATTGTTCCTTCATTTGACCAGTTCACAATAGTTCCATTATTGTCGAGAACAAAGTAAAGAACGTAAGCTTGTGAGCCACCATTGATGAAGCCCTTCAGCAAAACATAATTCTTGTCACCAACTTTCCTGCTTTGGTGCATTAGCAAAATCATTTTCTTGCTTTTATACCCAAAATGCCTAACTCTTCTTGAAATAAGAGGATATCTAACTATTAAATAGACAGGTTGTTTCCTGTTGTGTAAAGGTCTTTGAGAGCTAGCATATAGGGCAGTATCACTGGGATAGCGAAGAGCAAAATCCCTTTGTATGTATGTAATTGACGAATCAGTTTCACCATCAAAGTAAATTTTGTATTTATCAAAGGGAGCAAGTTTCGAATTAATAATACTATCGGTAAAGAAATCCAGTGCCTTTTGCTCAAAAACTATTGCTTCAGCGGATTGTCCTTTTACATTTTGGTAAATAAAGAAGGTAATTATTATTAAAAGAAGTCTGTTCATTATTATTAGTGCTAACGTTTTGGTGCCTTGCGCAGTTGCCGCTCAAGGACGCCTCAACTATCAGCAAGATAAAAACTTTCTG
>JAKRSG010000099.1 GCA_022402405.1 Bacteroidia bacterium
TTTCTGAGGTAATTAAAATAATCTTCTTCGGTCATGCCCAAACTAATATCTGCGATTATACAAAAAATTAGTTAAAGGATACCATTTTAACATATAATTCTTGAAAGGAATTGGACATATTTTTGGCTTCAAATTTCTTATCTAATTGAGCCGATTCATGTTCTTTTTTACTCAAAATTTTAGCTAATTCTTCTGCATTTCCGGGTTCAAATAAAATCACCCCTGCGCTCGCTTCGGAGGCTATTTCTCGGTGCGGTAAAATATCGCTCAGCACTAATGTTAAGCCCATAAACCCCGCTTCGAGAGATGCATTGGGTAGACCTTCCGACCAAGAGGCAGAAATAAACACCTCTGATGCAGCTAAATACGGTCGCACATCTGCTTTTTTGCCCAATAAAAATATGTTTACATCCCCACCTATAGCGGCTTTACAAGCATCCATTAATTCACCATCACCCACTATTAAAAGTGCCATTGTACCATCTGAAATTTTCTTAAATGCATTAATTACACATATCGGGTTTTTCCTGTCGTTTAAAATGCCAGTTGATATAAAAACCTTTCTAAATCTCTCTAATTTTAATTCCTTTTTATAGCGTACTTTTTCCGATTTAGTTGCAAAAAAATAATCCTCTGTACAAACGCCATTAGGTATGTATTTTAACTCGCCAATATGCTTGTATAAATCAATCAACGATGATGAACAAACGGTTCTTATGCTCATTTTTTTGAGCCAATATAATTCTAATTGGGCCATTATTTTTCCAGCCCAAAAGCCATAATCTGCCTTGTAGTTTTTTTCTAAATCGGCCTGAATGGTAGAAACCACTTTATATTTTTTTGAAAGTGAAGCAGCTGCTAAGACTCCTCTAAAAGCAAATGTATGTATTAAATCTGGCGCCACTTTTTCTATTATGGGCTGAACCGATTTGCTTAATCCAATATAGCGTTTTACTCCTATTAAATTTAGCTCATGAAAGTGAATGGGGAATTTTGAAAACTCCTTTAATCGTGAAAATTCTGGTTCTTCAGATAGCGTTAGAATATGCAATTCAAATTGAGTATAGTCAATATATTTTACTAGGTTGTAAATAACATTTGTTAAGCCAGAACGCTCTAAAGAAGAATTAATAATTAGCACTCTAATCATGATAGCAAAACCCTTTTTACAACAAACCTAATCATTCTATTTAACTTATATTTATACTTTATGTAAAACCAAAAACTAGTTAAACTTTTGTCTTTACCCAATATATATTTTAGAGCCGAAACATTCTCATATATCCACTTTTCTGGAATTGGTAATTCTGCATAATCCCATTCCTCCCAAATGCTCAAACAACATTGGTACAATTGCATACTATCGGCACTAAAATTCTCATTGTGGATATGGGCTATATATAAGGGATCAGACAGATAAGCTACCCGCATGTTTGGGTTCAGGGCAAATTGTTGTATCCAAAAAAAACGATCGTCGGCACCGGCACTATTGGGCACAGAAATAAACGCTTTTCCTAGCTTCAATTTTCTGGCAAATACAACCTGACCAGGCGAACGAAGGAAATCGTCGGTTACAAAATTATGTAAGGTTAATGCAGGTTTTAGGTAATAAATTTTTTGGCTTTTTTGAACCAAGTCGAATTGAAAGAGGCCATTAACCAAAACCCAATCATGGTTTTGTAAGACAGCACTTACTTTATTATAAAAATCTGGATGCACCTCATCATCTTGGTCTATGAGGTGAATATACTCGCCTTTGGCAAGGGCTAAGCCCTTATTACGGGTTTGGGCTACACCTAAATTTTTCTCATTATAAAAAACTTGAACCGTACATAAAGAATGTAAATCTGGAATTTCGGATAATAGCATTTCCAATTCATGTATGGTGTTTTCGGGAGAGTCTATTAATATAATAATTTCTGCCTGTATGCCAGAATTGCAAAGCAATAGAGATTTTTGAACCGACTGTAACAGTCGCAACAAATCTGCTTTTCGCTGGTAAAAAGGTATAATTATGGATATATCCAATGCAATGAAGTATTATTTGGCGAAAATAGCCAAATATTCAATTTTAGTTTTTATTTGTTAATCATTAATTTTTTAAACACAGTACCTTTTTCGGTTTCAATTTTTAATAGGTAATAACCGTTTGCAAAATCACTTATATCAATGTTTTCAGAATTACTAACAGTTGCCAATGTTTTAGAATGAATATCTAATAATTGAACCCAATTTATTTTTACAAAATCAGATTTTACGGAAACACTTGACTTAGCTGGGTTTGGATAAACATCTATGCGTTTCATCAGCTCATCAGCATATATAAAACCCACCCCTTGATTGGTAATGGTAATTTGTTTGCTAGCACTTAAGTTGCTTCCATCGGTTGTTTTGGCTACTACTGTAACTACCCCATTGGCTTTTGCAGTTAACAATCCCGTTTGTGTAATAAGGGCTTTGCTAGTATCGTCTATACTCCAATTAATAATTTTGTTAGTAGCTGTGGCAGGTAAGATTTCTGCAAATAATTGAATGGAGCCAGAATTTTGATTGATAAAGTTAATGCCAGTTATTCGTACAAATTTTACAAATGAACTAATTGATGTTTTTCCAAACCAAAAATCACAAACGGAATTTCCACTTCCAACATTCCTAAAATTTCCATTTCCAACCGAAACAA
>JAKRSG010000100.1 GCA_022402405.1 Bacteroidia bacterium
ATAATTGCGAATGGAGAAGCATGTAGCATGCATCTCTTAAATCAATTGCTAGAATGGAGTCCGGTTGTAATGGTGCTTGATGGAGCTTTGCCTCGTGTATTAGATTTGGGGATTAAAATAGATATTGTTTTGGGCGATTTTGATCGCGAGCATGAGCCCGAAAAAGCGCTTGAGCATCAGTATCCGGTGGAGATTATTCATACTCCAGATCAAAATAAAACCGACTTAGAAAAGGGCATAGATTTGCTCATAAGTAGAAATCATAAGGCAATAAACTTAGTTTGGGCAACGGGTAAACGAGCAGATCATACCTTAAATAATTTGAGTACCCTGGCCAAATATAAAGACAAAGTTAATTTGGTTATGTACGATGATTATTCGAAGATATTTTGCCTACCAAAGCTGTTTGATAAATGGTACACCGCAGAAACGCCCATCTCATTAATGCCAATTGGCAGGGTAGAGGGCATTACTACTTCTGGACTAAAATACAATTTATCGAATGATTTTCTGGAGATGGGCATTTGTACCAGTAGCAGTAATGAAGCTTTTCAAGATGGAACAGTAAAAATTGCTTATAAAAGTGGCACTTTGTTGTTAATGGAATGCCACGATTAAATTTGGTTCGAACCAAACCTTAACAAAAACGAATAACAAGTGTTAAGATATAAATAGAAAAATAATGACTACACAATTAAACATTAAAAAACCTAGCCAGTCTCGTACTATTATGAACGAGATGGTGCTGCCAAATGATACTAATACACTACAAAATTTGATGGGAGGAAGGCTTTTGCATTTTATGGATATTGCTGCCGCCATTGCCGCACAAAAGCATTCGGGAAAAACGGTGGTTACTGCATCTGTGGATAGCGTAAGCTTTGGTAAATCTATTAAATTGGGCGATGTAGTTACTTTACAAGCAGAAGTTTCGCGCTCTTTTAATACCTCTATGGAAGTTTATATTAAAGTATGGGCCGAAAATATACCAACAGGCGAAAGCTTCTTGAGCAACGAAGCCTATTATACTTTTGTAGCCCTAGATAGAAATGGTAGTCCGGTAAAAGCCCCAGCATTAGAGCCCGAAACCGAAGAAGAAGTAAAGCGATACGACGGTGCCCTCCGCCGCCGCCAATTACGCCTCATCCTCGCCGGCAAAATGAAACCCGACGAAGCCACCGAATTAAAAGCGTTATTTGCGTAATGACGCACGGCCGTGCGCCGAAACAGTTCAATCAGATATCATTTCTAAAAATTCATCAATCTTTTATTTGATTTTCGTTTTAAAAGAATAAATTTGCAGCACTTTTTATACGTGAAATAAACTTAACTATGTCAAAATCAGGTGTTATAGCCCAGGTAATTGGTCCGGTTGTAGACGTTAGCTTTGCTGGCGGCGACAATAAACTACCAAAAATTTACGATGCTCTTTATATTGATAAAGCAGATGGATCTCGCATTATTCTTGAGTGTCAGAAGCACTTAGGAGAAAACATGATTAGAACAGTAGCCATGGATAGTACCGATGGTTTGGTACGTGGTATGACTGTTTTATCTACCGAAGCTCCTATTTCTATGCCAACAGGCGAGGATATTAGAGGTCGTTTATTTAACGTGGTGGGAGAAGCCATTGATGGTATGAAAACCGTTAACAGTGCTGGTCCTAGAGCTATTCACCGTGAGGCACCAAAGTTTGAAGATTTGTCTACTACTTCTGAGCCTTTATATACAGGTATCAAAGTAATCGACTTAATTGAGCCATACGTAAAAGGTGGTAAGATTGGTTTGTTTGGTGGTGCGGGTGTAGGAAAAACCGTATTAATCATGGAATTGGTAAATAATATTGCCAAAGCGTATGAAGGTATGTCGGTTTTTGCCGGTGTAGGCGAGCGTACTCGTGAGGGTAACGACTTATTACGTGAATTTATCGAATCAGATGTAATTAAATATGGTGCTGATTTTAAACACAGCATGGAAGAAGGTGGATGGGATTTATCTAAAGTTGATTACAACGAATTAGCCAAATCACAAGCTACCTTGGTTTTTGGTCAGATGAATGAGCCGCCGGGAGCACGTGCACGTGTGGCTTTATCTGGTTTAACCATGGCAGAATATTTCCGCGATGGGGATGAGAAATCAGGTGGTAGAGATATCCTTTTCTTCGTAGATAATATCTTCCGTTTCACCCAAGCGGGTTCTGAGGTATCGGCTTTATTAGGTCGTATGCCTTCAGCGGTAGGTTACCAACCAACATTGGCCTCAGAAATGGGTGCGATGCAAGAGCGTATTACTTCAACTAAACGTGGTTCAATTACTTCGGTTCAGGCCGTATATGTGCCTGCGGATGACTTAACAGATCCGGCTCCGGCTACTACCTTTGCTCACTTAGATGCTACTACGGTATTAAATCGTAAAATCTCTGAGTTAGGTATTTAACCAGCTGTGGATCCTCTAGATTCTACTTCACGCATCTTAACAGAAGCGGTTGTGGGAGAAGCTCATTACAATTGTGCTCAACGTGTTAAATCTATTTTACAACGTTACAAAGAATTGCAAGATATCATTGCTATCTTAGGTATGGATGAATTGAGCGAAGAAGATAAATTAGTTGTATCGCGTGCTCGTCGTGCTCAACGTTTCTTATCTCAGCCTTTCCATGTGGCAGAACAATTTACCGGTTTAAAAGGTGTATTGGTGCCAATTGAAGATACCATCAAAGGTTTCAACAT